>JAYTML010000448.1:0-5066 GCA_043728655.1 Chthoniobacter sp.
TCTGACTTACACCGTGCAGGGCTGCGATGCGCTCGGCGCGTGGGGCGATCTCGCGGTCATCACCGGCGGAGGCACCTGGAACATTTTCGCTGCCGGCACGCAGATCGAGGAGAGCGGAGCGGGCACGATCAGGAATGTGACAGTCACCGATCCCGTGCTCCGCGATGCCGATCATCCACAGCGATTCATGCGGCTGAAAGTGACGCGGTAAGGATCCTCTGCCGCGACCGCCACTGGCAATACCACTCCGCCCATCTCAAATTCGGCGTCCGCGAAGCAGGCTCAGTCGGCAGCGGCTGGAATCCACTGCACCGCGTCGATCGTCACGAATCCGTCGGTGCCGGCATTCGAGACCGTGACCGTCGCGGGTTGTTCGGCGGTGAAACTGAACACGCCGAGCGACACGAACGAGTCCTCGATCGGCCGCTCCTTTTTCTGGTTCACCGTGACCGTTTTGCTCCCACCCGCATGGGCGACCGCCACGGGCACGTTCGATGCGCGATTGGCGTTCGGCGTGTAGCCGAGCCGCACTTCGTACCGCCCGGCCTTCGGCAGTTTCGCCTCAAACCGCGCGGTCGCCTTCCCATCTCTCGCATTCCCGTCGTGCTGGTATCCGTGACCCACGAAAATCTGCGCGGCACCGCTTTCCTGCCACACGCCGGTGAGCTTGGCGTCGCCGTCATCCACGACGATGCCCGGGATCTTGTCGATCGGCCGGCCGCCGCGGCGCGTTTGCGCGGGGCCGTTGTGGCCGAGCACCTGCCCGTCCGCGAGCAGCCGCTCGCGCAGCTTCTCGTAAGGCACGTCCTGCACCGCCTGCCCGGCGTCCATCGCCATCGCGGCGGCGGTCGCGGCGGACTGCCCGAGGATCATGAAGACCGGCTCCATACGGATGCTGCCAAATGCCATGTGCGAGCTGGAGACGCAGACCGGCACGAAAAGATTCTCCGCCTCGCCGCGCTTCGGCACGAGCGAGCCGTAGGCGATTTCATACGGCGCGCTGAGGGACGTGCCGATGTCGCCCTCGTTCTGCACATGCCCCTCGGGCGTGATGTAGCGCTGCACGTTATGGGAATCGATCGTGTAACTCCCCATGCCGACCGAGCCCGGCGTCGGCTTCTTCTTTAGCAGCTCGTTTTCTGTCATCACGAAGCTGCCGGTCATCCGCCGCGCCTCGCGGATGTAGAGCTGGTGCGACCAGTTGCCGTTGTCCTTGAACTCATCCTTCGGCAGCCCCCATCGCTGCATCTCCGTCTGCACCTCCTTCGGCACGCGCGGGTCAGTTGCGATGAAATAGAGCCAGCCCTTTTGATAAGTCTCATGCTCGCGGATGATCTCGCGCCGCCGCTCGTAGGTCGCCTCGGGATAGTCGTAGTTAAAGCCGATGTTGTCCGTGCTGAACGGGCCGTGGTTGTTCGTGTCCGTCTTGTGATTCGGGATCGGGTCGAATTTCCCAAACGTCTGCCGCCAGCCGGCCGCGAAGACGCGCAGGAGCAGCTCGTATTGCTTCGCGTCGTATCCGTCCGGCTTCGGAAACGGCATGCGATTCGGCTCATGGTCCGTCAGGCACATGCGGAAGCAGTAGGCCTGCACGCGCTTGTCGCCTTCGCCGAACTGCCCCGGCGGCTCTGTGCTGACGCGCGGGAGCACGCCGCTCTTCGGATCACCCGGAACGACGTAGGGGCTGATGCCCATCTTTCCAAAGTGATGCCCGTGGTGCAGGACGCCCGTCTGCACGCCGTTCCATTTCTCGCCGTAGAGGCTGTTCGGCTCGCGCCCGACGTGGTTCGACACGCCCGCGGCAGCCATCAGGTCGCCCTCGTAGGTCGCATCGATGAACATTTTCCCCGCGTACTTCTTCCCGCTCAGCGTCGTGATCGACGCAATCCGCGCGCCTTCCTTCTTCACGCCCTTCCCGCGGTCCAGCCACTCGTCGCGCACCACCGGGATGCCAAATTCCTTCACGTAATCCTCGAACACTTTCTCCGCCGCGTGCGGCTCGAAAATCCACATCGTCCGCTGCTCGCCATCGATCGCCGGCGTCCCCTGCCCCTTGCCGCCGTACTCGGACTTTTTCTGCCACTGCCACACCGCCTCCGCGTCGTAGTGCTTCCAGATGCGGTGGTAAAAGTCGCGCGACAGCCCGCCGATCACCGCCTTGTTTCCCGTATCGGTGAAACCGAGGCCCCCGCTTGAAAGCCCGCCGAGATGCTTGTCCGGGCTGACGACCACGACCGTCTTTCCCATCTTCTTCGCCTGCACCGCGGCGATCACCGCGGCGGACGTGCCCCCGTAGATGACGATGTCGTAGTCCGCGGCCGCACCGGGCCGGGCGATGAGAACCGAGAGCAAAAGGATGAGTGTGTATTTCATGGAGGGAGCGCGGTTCTGCGTGGTGCAGGCTGAACAGACGACAGGGAAAGCGGATAACAGCCGCGGATCGCCGGGCAACGAACGGCCGCGGCGCGGCGCCTACCCGCGCAGTCCCGCGAATGCTTTCCGCCCGACCCACAGCAGGTAAAGCGCAAGCAGGACGATCACGATGAGCATCGGGGCGAAGAGCCCCTCGCCTTTCTGGATGAAGAGGTGAAACGCGAGGATGTTCACGAGGATGGGGCCGAGGATGAGCAGCCCAAAATTCCGCGTGCGCGGGATCGCGACGAGGATGCCGCCGATCAGTTCGAGCACTTTGACAAACGTCATGTAGCCCGTGGGGAGGAATGCGCCCATGAACAGCGCGGCGGGCGTGCCCTCCGGCGGCGGCGGCATCTGCACGAGATTGAAAAGGACGACGACAGACGACATGACAAACAGCAGGCCGAGCAGGATGCCGGCGACGGTGGGTGCGTGTTTCATAATGATGGCTCCGGGAGTTAGTGCTTCGCCGCGCCTTCCGCGACATCCTTCAAACTCGCCAGACCTTTCTCGAAGTCCGGGCCGATCATCTTGTCGCAGCTTCTGAAAAGACCGACGGCTTTGAACATGAGATTCCTGCTGCCGGACATGCTCCACGTCACGACGGTCTGGCCACCCTCGGGCTTGAAGAGAAACTCGGCAGAGTTAGTCGCGGCGAAGGGTTTTCTGAAATCGAGTTTGAAACGGACCAACTCGTCCGGCCGGCTTTCCGTGATCGTCATCGTCCCCTCTCCGACCTTGCTGTTTCCCGACCAGGTGTAGCTCGCGCCGGCTCCGCCTGCCGGACCTTCGAAGGTCATTTTCGCCGCCGGGTCGAGCTTCGCCCACGGCGACCAAGCCTGCCATTTCTGGAGGTCATTCACCTGCGCGAAAACAACCGCAGGCGGCGCGGCGATGGTGGCGCTCCGGGCCACGGTGAAACCGTCGGGCTGCATGGCTGCCACGATGAGAACGACGACGACGACAACCACGAGAAAGGCCAGGATTTTCTTGATCATGGTTTTTTGGATACCTGACTGACGTGGAAATGTCTGCCGCGAAAAGTGCCGCGGCCAGCCATCCCCCCGCTCCACCCCGGCTGCAGCGCGACGATTTCCTCGCTTCCGCCGCCTCATGCATGGCGTAGTCAGCAGCGTCACCCCGTCCCTCGCCATGACCAAATCCCCCGCCCTGCCACTCTTCGCCGCCGCACTGCTCTCACCCGCGCTTTTCACCCACGCGCAGGAGGCGGGCGACGGCGCGCCGCCAGCCAAGGCCGCGACTCCCGCCACTGAGAGTGCCGGGACCGCGGTGAAGAAGCTCAGCGTCGCGCCGGGTCTCCAGGTGGACGTCTGGGCGAGCGAGCCGCTGCTGCAAAACCCGGTGGCGTTCTGCTTCGATGAAAAGGGGCGAGCGTTTGTCGTGGAGACGGGCCGGCGGCGCAGCTCGGTGCCGGACATCCGGCGGCACGAGCCGTGGCAGGTGGAAAATTTCTCGCTCCGTTCGGTCGCGGACCGCATCGCGTTTTTGAAGGCGGAACTTCCCGACTCCGGGAAGAGCGGCGCGGGGAATGACATGACGGATTTGAACAAGGACGGACGCCGCGACTGGCACGATCTCGAAGTGGAAAGCGAACGCATCAAACTCGTCGTGGACAGCGATGGCGACGGCACGGCGGACGCATCGAGCGTCTTTGCGGACGGCTTCCGCTCGCTCGCCACCGGCACCGCCGCCGGCGTGCTCGCGAGTGGCGGGAGCGTGTGGTTCGCGTGCATCCCGGACCTGTGGCGTTTCGACGGCGAAAAGGACGGCGCGGCGGTGAAACGCGCAGCGCTGCTCACGGGCTTTGGCGTGCATGTGGCCTACGGCGGGCACGACATGCACGGCACGAAGCTCGGGCCCGACGGCCGGCTCTACTGGACCATCGCCGACTGCGGGGCACGCGTGACGACCCGCGAGGGAAAGGTGATCGACAATCCCGACAGCGGTGCGGTCTTCCGCTGCAATCCGGACGGCACGGACATGGAGCTTTTCGCGAGCGGTCTGCGCAATCCGCAGTCGCTCGCGTGGAACGATGTGGGCGATCTTTTCACCGGCGACAACAACGCCGACGGCGGCGACGCCGCGCGCTGGACGCACGTCGTCGAGGGCGCGGACTACGGCTGGCGCATCGGCTGGCAATTCCTGCCAAAGCTCGGCGCGTGGAACTCCGAGGGCATGTGGCACCTCGACGTGGACAAGACGAACTTTGCGATCCTCCCGCCCGTCGGCCACATCGGCCACGGTCCCGCGGGCATCGCGCACTATCCCGGCACGGGACTGCCGGAAAGTTTTCGCGACCACTTTTTCATGGCCGACTTCCCCGGCGGCGTCCGCGCTTTCGCGCTGAAACCGAAAGGCGCGAGCTACGAAGTCGTGCTCGACAGGAAATTCCAGCAGGACAATTCCGCGCAGCAGATGACCGGGAAACTGCTCTGGGGCTTGTACCCGAGCGATGTGCAGTTCGGCACGGATGGCGGTGCGTACGTGCTCGACTGGGTCTATGGCTGGGAGAAAACCGGCAAGGGCCGCATCTTCCGCGTGCATGATCCCGCGACCGACGCCAGCCCGCTCGTGCAGGAAACGAAGCGGCTGCTCGGCGAGGGGATGGAAAAGCGCAGCGTCGAGGAACT
>JAYTML010000449.1:0-15427 GCA_043728655.1 Chthoniobacter sp.
GCGCCCGGAGCGCTGACAACACGAGGAAGGCCACCCTCTTTGTCTTCGACAATTTCCAACGTCACCATGTCTCCCGCCGACAGTTTCTTGTCGGGATCCACAACCTGCATCCGCTCCTGTGGGGCGTAAGCCGATTGCCCGGGGTAACCTGGACTCACCGGTAATGCCCTCGGGGCTACTCCCTGCGTTCTTCCTGTCAGTTGCGCCGCCAAAAGAACGGCAACGATGCTTGCGAGACGGATGAGAAAGCTAGGCATAGGCCATGTCGGAGAAGTTTAGAATTTGTAGTAGAGACTGAGAAAAGCGACGTTCTGCCGATAGTCGGAATTCACCAGATCTGAGTCCTTGGCAATAAAGCGATAATCGAGCCCAAGGGTGAGGGAATTTGAGAAATGATAGCGGATTCCCAACCCCGCTCCGATCCGATGGGCCTTTTCGCCCAGGTCGCCAGAGGTCGTGTAGTACTCATAGAAAACCACCGGGCCGATCTCCGTGTGCTGAAACGCCTTCCAGTTGGCATCATACTCCACATGGTAGAGATCGTAGGAATTTGACGAAAAGCCAATCTCGGCCGTCTTGGAGAACGAGAGACGATGATCGAAGATATCGGAGGGCCTATTATTGATCTCGAATTTGATGTAGTAGGTGCTGGTGTCTTCGTTATCGCGAAGAATGTCGCGCACAGCGGAGGCGTCGGAGGCACTCAGGCCGAGTTGGTCGATGGCGCGGTTATTGAAGTTGCCCCCCTCGTTGAAGGACAGTTCCTGATATCCGCCTTCGAGATAGAGGTTCGTGTACTCGGAAATCTGCCACTCGATGAACGGGCCGACGAGCAAACCGTGACCGTCTCCACGCTCGTCACTTTCGAAGTTGATGAGGCTGAAAGAGCCATTGACCCCGAGCTTGAGTCCCGGCGCCACCATGTAGGAAGGCTTGAGGAAGAAAGTGTCGATCGCCCGATCCTGGAGCGCGAAGTCATCGCCGATTGTCCACAAGTTGTAGTGATCGTAGCCGGTTACAATATCTACCTTGTCATTTACCGCCCAATCCATCTGGAGGCCGAGCTGATTTTCGAAACGGCGATACGGCGCTCCCGTATTACTCAGGGTCGGGATGTTATAGGTATCCTCCTGATAGCTAATCCGATCCCGAAGGGTGAACTTGAACTGACCGGCAAAAAATGTGAATGCCAGTTCGGAGTTTGGCGAAAGCAGCACGCTGCGGCTGTCAAATTCAGAGTGATCCAGATACTTCGCGTAGGATGCCCCGATCGAAAGGCGAATCGTATTGAGCTCGCTGAGGCGCCATGTCGCATGGATATCGATGGACGGACGGAGAATGAAATCAGACATCGTGTCCTCGTCAGCGAGGGTAATGTTGTCGTTGAACTCGATTCCGATGCCGACGGCCAAACCGAACTGCACGGGACCGATGGCAAAGTTGTAACGGTCAGCCTCTTCCGCCGCCTGGGCCTCGTTCAAGTCCTGGCCCGGACGCAGAGGCACGAGCCCGCTGGGGGAGGCGTCCTCATAGCTGTATTCCGAGGGAAAGACTGGTCCCATGCCACCCGAGGATCGGGACGTCCCGAAGTCACGGAAGAACTCCTGCGCAAAAGCGCTGGGAGCGGCAAGGATGAACGTGGCCGGAATGAGCAGAAGTTGAGCGAGGTTTTTTTTCATAGCAAAGTGACCGTTGGGTGAAGGTTAGCGGATGGATGGTTCCGAAAGCACCTGTTCAATGCAATGCGAAAAAGCGGTCTTCCGCCCATTTGCGTGAGCCTATCACTTCTTCCCCGACTTGCCGTTCTCGGCGGCGCGCACGACACGGAAGCCGTAGTTATCGGTGCTGCTATCCGGCGAGGCGTGAACGCGGCATGACGAAAGCAGACTCAGTTTCAAGGCGCCATTGTACCAAGATGCACCTCGGAGCACTTTCGCCTTGGAATCGTTGTTCCACGCGTCCATGCACCACTGCCAGACGTTCCCCCCCATGTCATAGAGTCCGAACCGATTCGGAGGGAAGCTGCCAACCGGCGATGTCCACGCGAAACCATCCTCATAGCCTTTGATGGCGACGTCGGAACCTGTTTCCTCGCCGGTGTAGTTCCCGGAATTGGGAGGCGGCGGCCACTGCGTGCCCCACGGATAAACGTCGGCGACGCCCATGTCCCGAGCCTCGGGAGTCTTCCCTTCTTCCTCGGGCAAACCCACGGCGTGGCTCCACTCCAAATCGGTGGGCAGGCGGTAATATTGACCTGCGGACAAGATGCCTTCCTTGTGCTCGATGTCGGTCAGCCATTTGCAAAACGCGACCGCTTCCACCCACGTCACGTTGACCACGGGATGATCCGGACCCTGCTTGAAACCAGGGCCACGCCAGGCCGAGGACTTAAGATTCACCGCCTTGGCAAAGACGTCAAAATCCCTGACGCGAGTCTGCCAGATGGAAAACTCGACGCCGCCCACGGAGACAAACCTCATCCCTAGGCTATTTTCAGCTCCGGCGGCGGTTCCCGACTTCGTGTTCGGATTTGTGGGAATGATCACGAGCTTGTCAGGTTCGGTTTTCATCACCAACTGAGTCGGATCGGCGGGGGGCGGTGCCGCAGGGGCGGGTGCCGGGGTTGCCGGAACGGGTGTGGCGGGTTTCGGGACAACGGCGACCGGCATCGGCGTGGCAGGGAGAGGCGTGGAGACCTTGGGAATCGCCGCGACGGGAACCGGCGTTGCAGGAGCTGGCATCGGTGTCGCCGGTGCCGGGGTCGCCACGACATTCGGCTTGATCGCAGGCATCGGCGTGGACGGCCTCTCTACGGGCCGGGCCTCCGGCTCTGGTGCGGGGGCGATTGCCGCAGGGCTTGAGTCCGCGTTCTCGAGCCTTTTCAGGCGGTCCTCAATCTCCCGTTTTTTCTTCTCCATCATCTTCTGCATCTCGGCCAATTCCTGGCCCAGCTTGCGGCGCTCAGCCTCGGCTTCCTCACGGAGCCGGCGGGCTTCCGCCGCGACGAGCTTCGCCTGATCGACCTCCTGCTCTCCCTGCTTGATCGCCGCCAAATGCTGCTGCCGGGCAGCTTCGGCCTCTGCCGCCGCTTTGGCAGCGGTCACTGCGGACTGCTGCTTTCCGGCCAGCGCCTTCTGCAGCATGTCGATTTCAGCGTCAGCCTTTTCATTCGCCACCAGCTTGTCCTTACTCGTCGCCTCCAGGTCGGCGATCGCTTTCTTCGCAGTTTCTGCCATCCGCGCTTTCTCCGCAGCGAGTTGGCGGGCCTGTTCGGCTGCCTGGTCCGCTGCCTTCTGCTCCGCTTCCAGCTTTTTCCGCTGGGCCAAGACGTCATCGGCCGCCTTCTTCACGGGCCCCAGTGTCTTGGCCTTTTGATCGATAAGCTTCTCTGTTTCGGCCACGGCGGCTTCAGCCTGCATTTTCTGCTTCAACATCTCCTCGCGCGCCTTTTCCGCGCCTTGGGCAGCTTGTTTCAACCGTTCCAGAGCCGCAGCCTTTTCAGCCACAATTTTCTCTTCCTCACTCATTGCGGCGGACGACGCGGCAGGCGCAAGCACGGGCCGCTCGGCCGAAGGGGTGGCCGCAGCAGCCACGAGCACGGCAGGCTTTGCCTGCACAGGGGCTGCGACCGGAATCTCCACTGGATCCGCCTTTGCCGCGTCCGACGTCGCCGGAAGATCGGCGGCCTTCACTGCCTGCGCCGGAGGCTCGATGTTGTTGTTGACCGAACGCAATTCCGATCCGTCGGGCGGCTCAGAGGAGTTGAGTCCAATCGTCGGCTCGGTAGCGGGCGTCGGTTTGCTCTGGCCGTTGATGTAGTATCCGACTGCTCCGATGAGCATCAATCCGGCCGCCAAGGCAAAGCCCATCGCGGGAACGCGGGAACGCGCAGGGGATAAGTTTGAGTAACCCTCCGGCGCGAATTTCCGATCTAGAGATTTCGCAGGTGGCGGTTCGTTTTTCGCGGCGGTCTTGGCAGTGTCCGCAGAAGATTTCACCGCGACCGCGATAGCAGTCGGCTCAGCCGTGACGGCAGCTTTTTCCACAAGCGCCGCTGGCGCCGCATCGTTTCCCCCGGCGACCAGGCGCGTCGCGATCTCTGCTGCGCTCTGCGGGCGGGATTCAGGTTTCTTTTCAAGACATACGGCGATCACTTTTTCCCAGCTCTCGGAAACCGGCGCCGCTCCTTCCCCACGCACGGTGGATACGGTCGGCGGCGTGGCATTGCGAATCTGGCCCGGCCGGTCTGGACCTACGAATGGGAGGCGGCCCGAAAGCAATTCAAACAACAGCGCCCCGAGCCCATAAACGTCGTCCGATCGCGTCGCCGGCACACCATCGAGTTGCTGCGGACTCATCGCCCCAAGTCTGGCATTGTCGTTTCCAGACACCCGCGCGAGTGCCTCCGCAATGCAGCGGCCGATCCCGAAATTTGTCACAATCACCTTGCCTTCACCCGTAAGAAAGATGTTGTCCGGCGAGATGTCCCGGTGGATGACGTTGATCCGGTGGGCATCTTCGAGCGTCTGGCAAAGCTGCGGCATCCACGCCTGAATTTCCTCCGGGTCGATGTCCTTTTCATTCGATTTTTCCAGCCGCGCTGCCAGTGCCTCTCCTTCGAAGGCATCCATCGATATCGCTGCCCACCCCGCGTCCTCGACCAGATCATAGACGCGCAGAATGTTCGGATGGATGAGCTGCCGGGTGCGTTTGACTTCCTGCCGGAGCGCATTCATCGCTGTCGCGTCGCCGAGCAGAGGGGCCGGAATGAAATGGAGCGAAACGTCCTTTCCCAGTACCTCATCGTGGGCGAGCCAGATGCACGGCCCATCACCATCACCCACCCGGCGCTTGAGACCATAACAGCCGCCGAGCTTCTGCCCCTCGGAAAAATGGGGCACTTGAGCTGGCGTGTTCTGAGCGGAATTAGTTTCGTTGGTGTTCACAGGAATGGATTGGCGGGACTCTATGGCGGGCAAAGGTGACCGAATCGCCGGGAGTCGTCCCTAGCACTTGGCGAACCAGCCGACCATTTCGTTAGCGATATCACCGGTCATTGCCAATCTCAAAGATGAGGCCCCCGGCGCATGCCTGGCCGCTTCACAGAAACAAATTCTCGAAATAATTCTTGCCGCCACAAGAAAATCCACCATACTCTCTCAAATTTCTAGAATCATGGTGGCCCGCTTGGTTCGGAAAATTTTGATTCCCATTAACCAAAGAATCTTCTAAACAAGGCAAAACTTATGAAGTCAAAATCCATCGTGTCACTAGCCGCTGCGGTTTGCGCAACATTGGCTCACGCCGCAGAAGGCGATCCGTCCACAAGACAGCTTCAGGTGTTCCCGAAGAATTTCGCCCGCCAGCATCTCGGCGCGAATCTCTTCGTCTTCAATCCGACCAGTCAGACATTCGTGCCGACCGAAGCTGCAGCCGCGTGGCTCGACGACGATGTCACCACGGGATGGCCCGTTGTTGCCGGAAAGCAAAGTTATCTTATCGCTCTCCCTGAACCGGAGTTGATTTCCAATTTCAGCGTCTCATCGCGTCCCGCTGCCGGCACACTCTCGATCTACGCTGGTGACGAACCCGCAGCACCGGGGGCGAAATCCTGGTCGCCGCTCGCTCAAAACATCGCATTCGACTCAGTCAACGAGAAGAAACTGACGAAGCCATTCAGCCGATTCGCGAAATATGTCCTGATTCAGACAGACATCGCCGATCCCGGCCCTCTCTTCAGCCTCTATCTATACGGTGAGCGGCCGGCGGTGGATTACAGCCTGCGCAAGCGGGAAGCCGCCATCGACGCACGTGCCATCTTCGGTCAATACGTGAACAACAAGACGGCGTTCAATCTTAATGGGATCTACGCGCAGGCCCGCGTGAGCAGCGCCAACTCGCCCGACGGATTCCTGCCTTGGCAAAAGAGCATCGACGACAATCCCGAAAGCGGTCTCACGCTGAACCCTTCGACCAACGAATCCGGCGCGGTGATTTCCTACAATGGGACACAGACGATCTCCCGCGTCGCGCTGCTCACTGACGGCGCGCCGAAAGGCAGGCTCGACTTTTTCGCTGTCAATGAGGCGGTCGCAGCGGAGTCGGCGATCACCCCCGCGAGCATTCCGTCCGGCTCCACCGCACCCGCCGTCGCGAAGCCCGTCTCCCTCGAAGGCCGGACTCCTACGACGAGCATCGTATTCGACGGATCGAGTTCGCGTTTGAGCGTGGACTTTCCCGCGACGCAGGCCTCCAAGCTCGTCGTGCGCTGGACCCCGGTGAATCCCACGGACACGCTGACGATTCGCGAACTGAACTCCTTCGGCGCTCTCTCGCTGAATGACTACGAAGTCGGCCTGAAACCCGAAGTCGTCGCGAATTACAGCGGGGCAGAGGGCAAAGATGCCAAGGAAATTGCCGAAGGCCCGCTCGATCCCAAGGATCCGAAAAACGATCCGATCGCTGGTGGTCCTCCCGGATCGCCTTACCTGCCTGGCGCGCTCGGCTTCCCGCCGAATCTGAATGCGCGACGTCTCCCGGGGCTCCCGCCGCCCCCGACGCCCGCCAGCCCGTAGTCCGCGGCGAACAAAAATTGATTCCAAAAAGCGCGAGCCTCACCGCTCGCGTTTTTTGTTTCCCGCGCGCGACTTCCCAAGCGCGCCTCACATGGTAAAAGCCACGCCGTGCTGTTCGCGAAAGTCTTCACCCAAGTCCTCCTGCCGATTGCCGTAATGGTTGGCTGCGGCTTCCTGCTCGACCGCCGCTCGCGCCTCGACCTCGGCTCACTGGTCAGGCTGAACATCTACGTTTTCGTCCCCGCGTTCATGTTCGTGAGCGTCGTCAGCTCCGACCTCGCCGGCGCCAAAGCCGCGCGCGTCATCGGCTTCACCGCCACGATCATCGCGAGCACATTCGTCCTCGCCGCGATCGTCGCGCGGCTTCTGCGGTACGACCGCAGCCACACCCGTGCGCTCCAGCTCGCCGCGATGTTTTACAACTCCGCCAACTACGGCATCCCGCTCATGGCGCTCGCCTTTCCCGGCACGGGGCCCGCGCTCCAAGTCTTCAACGTGCTGACGCAAAACGTCACGACGTTCACCGTCGGCATCGCGCTCACGGCATCGGCCGGCCGCCCGGGCTGGCGGGTGTGGCTGCCAGTGCTGCGGCAGCTTTCCTTGTGGGCCATTTTTTCCGGCCTGCTCGTACGCTGGCTTCATCTTCCCGTGCAGCAGATCCGGTGGATCTGGGTACCGCTCGAATACTGCTCCCACGCCCTTGTCGCCGTCGCACTCGTCACCCTCGGCGTGCAGCTTTCGCAGACCCGCGTCAGGCAGAGCATTCCCCGACTTGGCTGGGCGCTCGGCCTGCGCCTGCTCGTCGCGCCCCTGCTCGCCGTCGCACTCGTCCCCTTGTTTGGATTCAAAGGCGAGGAAGCCACCATCATGATCGTCAGCACTTCCTTCCCAACGGCTGTCAACATCGCGCTCCTCGCCCACGAGTTTAAGGCCGACTCCCACTTCGCCGCAGCCGCCGTCTTCTACTCCACGCTCTTCAGCATGCTCACCGTAACCCTTCTCATCGCCGTCCTTCGCGGAGGGTGAAAACAATCTGCTCGCCCCGCGAGGCCCGTCACTCCTAGCTTCGCAGCCAACCCCTCCTCCCACATGTCCGATCCATTTCTCATCGCCAAAGGCCACGACGAAATCTTCTTCGACCCGAAAATGGCCAACCGCCACGGCCTCATCGCCGGCGCGACCGGCACCGGAAAGACCATCACACTTCAGGGACTCGCAGAAAACTTCAGCGCGATCGGCGTCCCCGTTTTCATGGCCGATGTGAAAGGCGACCTCAGCGGCATCGCCAAAGCCGGCACGCCCAATCCGAAGATTGAAGCGCGCCTGAAACTGCTCGGCATCGACGGCTTCACCTTCTCCGGCTTCCCCGTCACCTACTGGGACATCTTCGGAGAAAACGGCCACCCCATCCGCGCCACCATCTCCGAGATGGGACCACTCCTCCTCGCCCGCGTCCTCAATCTCAACGACACCCAGGAGGGCGTCCTCCAGATCCTCTTCCGTGTCGCCGACGAGCACGGGCTGCTCCTCCTCGATCTCGACGACCTCCGCGAGATGCTCCGCTTCATCGGTGAAAACGCCGCGCAGCTCACGCTTCAGTACGGCAACGTCAGCGCCGCCAGCGTCGGAGCCATCCAGCGCGGCCTTCTCCAGCTCGACCAGCAGGGCGGCGCCAAATTTTTCGGCGAGCCCGCGCTGAATCTCGACGATTTCATCCAGACCGGCGAGGGCGGCCGCGGCGTCATCAATATCCTCGCCGCCGACAAGCTGATGAACAACCCGCGGACCTACGCCACCGCACTCCTCTGGCTGCTCAGCGAGCTCTTCGAGCGCCTCCCCGAAGTCGGCGACCTCGCGAAGCCAAAGCTCGTCTTCTTCTTCGACGAGGCGCACCTCCTCTTCGACGACATCCCCGACGCCTTGCAGAACAAGGTCGAGCAGGTCGTCCGCCTCATTCGGTCGAAAGGCGTGGGCGTCTATTTCATCACGCAGAACCCCATCGACATCCCCGAGAAAATCCTCGGCCAGCTCGGCAACCGAGTGCAGCACGCCCTCCGCGCCTTTTCCCCGCGCGATCAGAAAGCCGTGCAAAGCGCCGCGCAAACTTTTCGCCAAAACCCGAAGCTCAACGTCGAGGAAACCATCACCCAGCTCGCCGTCGGCGAGGCGCTCGTCTCGCTGTTGGATTCCACCGGCACGCCCGCGATCGTTGACCGCGCCTTCATCCTCCCGCCGCGAGCGCAAATCGGCCCGATCGCTCCCGCCGAGCGCCAGGAGATCATCAAGTCCTCCGTCCTCTTCGGCACCTACGAGACACCGGTGAACCGCGAGAGCGCCGCCGAGAAACTCCGCGCCCGCGTCGCGAATTCTCCCGCTGCCGCGCAATCGGCAGCTCCGGGCACACCGCGTCCCCTCCCCGGCGCCGCCGCCCCTGCGGATGCCGGCGGCGGCATCGGCGGCACCATCGGCACACTCCTCTTCGGCAGCACCGGCCCCCGCGGCGGACGCCGCGACGGCTTGCTCGAAGCTGCTGCAAAAAGCGCCGTGCGCTCCGTCGGCAGTGGCGTCGGCCGCAGCATCGTCCGAGGCCTCCTCGGCGGCCTGTTCGGTGGTGGCCGCAGGTAAGGCGCGATTGCGCGCCCGCCGCGCCCTCCCTACGACTCCCCGCCCTTGTTCCCCCAGTGCCGGCCCGTGATCAGCCGCGCGCCGCGTCCGTAGGTGAAATAAGCGTACGCCCAGCTCAGGAGCACCATCACCTTGCTCCGGAAGCCCACGAGAAAGATGAGGTGGATGAAAAGCCACGCCAGCCAGGCCAGCCACCCGGAGAACCGCATGAAGCCAGCGTCCGCCACCGCACGATGCCGCCCGATCGTCGCCATCGTCCCCTTGTCGAAATAGTCGAATTTCTCCGTCCATCCGCCCGCGAGCAGGATGCGGATATTGCGGGCAGCGTGCCGCCCCTGCTGCATCGCCACCGGCGAAAGCCCCGGCAGCGGCGTCCCGCCGCCCGGCGCGAAATGCGCCTGGTCGCCGATCACGAAAACATCGCGATGCCGCGGGATCGACAGGTCCTCGCGCACGATCACCCGACCCTGCGTGTCCAGCGGCACGCCGAGGCTTTCGCCTAGCGGCGATGCCGCATTTCCGGCCGCCCAGATGATCGTCCGCGCCGCGATCTTTTCCCCGCCTTTGATCTGCACACCTTCCTCCGAGAGCTTCTCCACCAGCGTGCCGGGCCGCACCTCCACGCCGATGTCAAAGAGCTGCCGCCGCGCGCTCTCGGAAAGCTCCGGGTCCAGCATGTGCAGGACGCGCGGCGCCGCATCGAGCAGGATCACGCGCGCCTGCGAGGAGTCGATGTGCCGGAAATCCTTCACCAGCGTCACCCGCGCGATCTCCGCGATCGCGCCCGCCATCTCCACGCCCGTCGGCCCCGCGCCCACGACCACAAAGTTCATCGCCGCCTTCCGCACCTCGTCGTCGTCCGTCTTCTCCGCGATCTCAAAGGCCAGCAGCATCCGCCGCCGGATCTCCAGCGCGTCGTCAAGGCTCTTGAGGCCAGGCGCAAATTTCTCCCACTTGTCGTGCCCGAAATACGAGTGCCGCGCGCCCGCCGCCACGATCAGAAAATCGTAGTCCAGCTCCCCGTCCGACGTGATCACCTTCTTCCGATGCACGTCGATCCGCTCCGCCTCGCCGAGGATCACCTCCGCATTCTCCTGCTTGCGCAGAATGTGCCGCAGCGGCTCGGCGATGTCCGCCGGTGAAAGCGCCGCAGTCGCCACCTGATAAAGCAGCGGCTGGAAAAGGTGGTGATTGTGCCGGTCGAGCAGCGTCACGCGGACATTGGCCTTCCTCAGGGCCTTCGCGGCCTCGAGTCCGCCAAAACCCCCGCCGATGATGACGACACGGGGCAGATTGCGCTGATGGATTTTCATAAGGGAAAGCCTGCGAACTGCGCTCACTAAAACACACCGCGCAGACGCTGTGAAACTTTTCACAACCGCCCGCCCGCGAACCAGCGAAACATTTTGCGCCAGCGAAACCGCGCGCCTACGCTCCGCCCTCCTATGCTCGACCTCGCCTCGCTCCCGGATGCCCACGGCCACTTCGGCCCGTACGGCGGCATGTTCGTCCCCGAGACGCTGATGACCGCCCTCAACGACCTCACCGCCGAATACATGGCGGCGCGCGAGGACGCCGAATTCCAGAAGCAGCTCGCGTGGCTCCTCCACGAATACGCCGGCCGGCCCACGCCGCTCTATTTCGCCGAGCGCCTCACCCGCGAGCTCGGCGGCGCAAAGATCTACCTCAAGCGCGAGGACCTCCTCCACACCGGCGCCCACAAGATCAACAACGCCCTCGGCCAGATCCTCCTCGCCCAGCGCATGGGAAAAAAGCGCATCATCGCCGAGACCGGCGCCGGCCAGCACGGCGTCGCCACCGCCACCGTCGGCGCGCGCGCGGGGCTGGAGTGCGTCATTTATATGGGCGCCGTGGATGCCCGGCGCCAGGCGCTCAATGTCGCGCGGATGAAATTTCTCGGCGCCAAAGTCGTGGAAGTCACCGCCGGCCAGCAGACGCTGAAGGAGGCGATCAATGAAGCCATGCGGGACTGGGTCACCAATGTCCGCTCCACCCACTACATCCTCGGCAGCGCCCTCGGTTCGCACCCCTACCCGATGATGGTCCGCGACTTCCACCGCGTGATCGGCGACGAGGCCCACAAGCAGATCCTCGAACGCGAAGAGCGCCTGCCCGACCTCCTCATCGCGTGCGTCGGGGGCGGCAGCAATGCCATCGGTCTCTTCTACCCCTTTCTAAACGACGACTCGGTGAAAATGGTGGGTGTCGAAGCCGGCGGGCGCGGCATCCGCGACGGCGACCACGCCGCGCGCTTTCAAGGCGGCAAACTCGGTGTCCTCCAGGGCACCAAGACCTACCTCCTCGCCGACGACGACGGCCAGATCCAGCTCACCCACAGCGTCAGTGCCGGGCTCGACTACGCCGCCATCGGGCCCGAGCACGCCTACCTGCGCGACCAGGGGCGCATCACCTACGACTTCGCCACCGACGACGAAGCGCTCGCCGCATTCCAGCGCCTCTCACGCACCGAGGGCATCATCCCCGCCCTCGAGAGCGCGCACGCCATCGCGCATGTGCTGAAAGTCGCCCCGCAGATGAAGCCGGACGAAATCATCGTCGCGAACCTCTCCGGCCGCGGCGACAAGGACGTGGCGCAAGCCGCGGAAATCCTGCTCGGCAGTTAGCGAGCAGCCCCGCCGCGACCGCGAAGCGGAACCCAACCCTCGGAGGGATGCGCTCCTGCGCGTCCCCATTCTCCGGCGCGGGCGCAGGCGGCGGGGCGGCGGGATCAATGCTCCGCGCGACAGGCCCACCCTGCCCGCGAAAGATCGGGAACACGCAGGAGCATGTCCCTCCGGTTTTCACGCCCTGCGGCGGCGCACCAGCAGTGGCAGCGCTGACAGCAGCGCGAGGACGCCCGCGGAAGGCTCGGGGACCGTGGTCGCACTGATCATCGCCGGATCGACGGTGAAGGCGAAGTTGGCGACGAGCGTGAGGGTGTCGAATGCGGGCATGAGCGGCGTGGTGCCGGAGCCGGCGACGCCGTTCACGGTCGCGGTGAATGGCCCCGGCGCGAGGTTGCTGTAGGTGTAATTGACCGTATCGACCAAGCCATTGGCCAGGCTCGTGTAGGTGATGCTGCCAGTGAAGTCGGCGAAGCCGCCAGGTTGGACCGTGCCGTTGATGGTGAATGTTGGGAACTGAGTGGGGCCCGCTGCGAAGCCGAGGATGTCGGTTTGAAACTCCACTACCGCGTTGAATTGGAGGATGGCCGAGCCGGTGTTGCCAAGGGCCTGCTGGACCATGGCGAGCGGGACGACGAGGTCGTAGGTCCCCGGGGTGAAGGCGGCAAAGATGTCGCCCTGGGCGTCGTCATTGGTGGTGATGTCGAGGGTGTAGGGGAGGCTGTTGAGGGCGCCATTCCACGGGGACGCCACCGGGGAGTTGTAGGTGCCACCGTTGAAGGGGCCATTGAAGGAGTTGGCATCGCCGAAGCGGATGTTGGCGTTGGTGAGCGCGGTGGGGTTGATGCCGCTGAAGGCTGCGTGGCCGCTGGTGGGGAGCAGGAGGGCGGCGGCGCAGGCGGCGCAGAGGCTGAAGGAAAAGGGCAGGTTGGTTTTCATGGTGAAAGTCTGGGCTGAAGGGTGGGACTAACCGCGGCGACGGCGGAGACCGACGAGGGCGCCGCCGCAGAGGGCGAGGTGGGCGCTGCCGGGTTCGGGGGCCGAGATGGTGGTGGCGGAGATGGTGGCGGGATCGACGCGGAATTTGATGTTGGCGTCGAGGATCAGGTTCTCGAAGCCGGCGAGTGCGGGGATGGTGCCGGAGCTGAAGCTGCCGGGGACGGGGACGTTGGTGAAGGAGATGGGGGTGGAGCCGCTGTTGAGCCATTGCATGAAGTAGGTGACGGTGTCCACGAGGACGGGGGTGGCGCCGAGCACTTGGGTGTAGTAGTTGATGGTGCCGGTGATGTGGGCGAAGCCAGCGGGCTGGACGGTGCCGGAGACAATGAAGGTGGGGAAGGTGGTGGGCCCGCCGGCGTAGCCGGCGAGGCCGGTGTTGAATTCGGCGAGGGCCAGGTAGTTGAGGTCGGCGAAGCCGGTGGCGGTGAGGTCCTGGGTCAGCGTGGTGATCGGGAAGAGGAGATCGTAGGTGGTGGCGGTGAAGGGGGCGATGACCTGGCCTTCGGCCTGGTCATTGGTGGGGATGGAGGTGGTGAGGGGGAGGGCGTGGAGGAGGCCGCCCCAGGTGGGGTTGACCAAGGGGGTGAGGGTGCCGGCGGTGGGGTTAAGGGAGTTTGTGTCGTCGAAGACGATGCTGGCGCTGGAGGAGACGGCATTGACGCCGACAAACTGGGCGTGGGCGGCCGTGCCGGCGAGGGCGAGGGTGAGGAGGGTGAGGGCGGAGTTTTTCATGGTGATGTCGGTATGAGGTGAGGCGTGGCTGGTGATGGTGGATGCGTTTTAAGCGCGACGGCGGCGGAGCAGGAGGGGGATACCGGCGGCGAGGGCGAGGATGGCGCTGCCGGGCTCGGGTGCGGGGAAGGAGGAGGCGGAGATGCTGGCGGGATCGACGATGAAGTTGATCTGGCCGTTGAGGGTGAGGTTGGAGCCGGCGGGGAGGCCGCCGACGCCGCCGAGGATGCCGCCATTGACGGGGATGCCGGGGACGGTGCCGGTGAAGCCGGGGGGGATGTTGAAGGTCTGGCCGTAGTTGACGGTGTCGATGAGGCCGACGACGCCGGTGGCGTCGAGGCCGAAGTAGTCGATGAAGCCGCCGACCAAGGCGAAGCCGCCGGGCTGGACGGTGCCGGTGACGCCGAAGCCGGGGAATTGCGGGGGAAGGATGACGGCGCCGCCGGTGATGCTGTAAACGAGGTTGAAGGTGTAGGTGAGGAGGGCGAAGCCGGTGTTGCCGATGGCCTGGGTGAGGTTGACGTTGGGGAAGGCGACGCCGTAGGTGTTGAAGCCGCCGGTGGCGAGGATGTCGCCCTGGCCGGTGTCGCCGGTGGTGCCGTCGGTGATGGGCCCGAGGGTGAGCGGGGCGCCGTTCCAGGCGGGGTTGGAGACGGTGGTGTTGGTGAGGCCGGGAAAGATGCCGAAGAGGGAGGCGGTGTCGTCAAAGTTGATCGACGCGGAACTGGAGCCGGGGAGGATGGTGAGGGTCTGGGCGTGGACGGCGGCGCCGGTGAGGGTGAGGGCGAGGAGGGTGAGGGCGGAGGTTTTCATGGTGATGTCTGGATTAGTGGATGGCAGCGAGGTGCAGAAAGGGGGCTTTTATGCCCGACGACGGCGGAGCAGGAGCGGCAGGCCGGCGCGGAGGTGTTCGTAGAGAGGCGGGGGGGAGGCACTTTTAAGACAAATGAATGGCAGGGGCAATAAAACATTTCTCGCCCAGCGCCGCCCGCAGGAAGGGTTTGCACTTTCAACCCCGACTCCTACCCTGCCCCGCCTAATGAGAAGCATGACCGGCTATGGCCGGGGACAATCCAGCCACCATGGCGCGAAATTCAGCGTCGAACTCAACTCGGTGAACCGGAAGCAGAGCGATGTGGTGGTGACGCTGCCGCGGGAGCTCGCGGAGCTGGAGCCTCGGGTGCGGGACATGATCAATGCGGAGGTCTCGCGCGGGCGGCTGAATGTGGTGGTGGCCTGCCACCAGAGCGCATCCTCCGCGCAGAACCTGGCGCTGGATGCGGGGCTGGCGCGCACGTATTACCGGGCGATGCTCGATTTGCAAAAGGAGCTTCAGGCGGCGGGCGAGGTCAGCATCGAGACGGTGCTGCGCGCGCCGGGCGTCCTGCGGGTGCCGGAGGAACAGTTTTCCGTGGATGAGGCGTGGCCGCATGTGGAGGCGGCGCTGAAGGAAGCGCTGCGCGATCTGGTGAAGATGCGCGAGGCCGAGGGGAAGCATCTCGCGAAGGATCTGATCAAACGCGTGAAGCTGGTGCGGGATGCGGTGCGGAAGATCAAGGCGCTGCAGCCGGCGGTGGTGAAGAAGTACCGGCAGTCGCTGCACGACCGCATCGCGCGGGCGGGCGTGGACCTGCCGCTGGACGACGATCGGCTGGTGAAAGAGGTCATCTTTTTCGCGGAGAAGAGCGACACGGCGGAGGAGCTGACGCGGCTGGAAAGCCACTTCGTGCAATTCGCACACCATCTGCGGAAGCAGGAGCCAGTGGGACGCACGCTGGAGTTCATGTGCCAGGAGATCGGGCGCGAGTTCAACACGCTCGGCGCGAAGGCGAATGATGTGGAGATCTCGCA
>JAYTML010000450.1:0-3445 GCA_043728655.1 Chthoniobacter sp.
ACCAGCGACTTCCCGCCGATCCTCGACGCCAGCGAAGCCGCCGCCCTCGACGCGAAATACGCGAAGTTTCGCAACCTCGCGGAGAAGCCCGGCGACGCCGCCAAAGGGAAACTCACCGCGGCACTCTGCACCGCCTGTCACCTCATGGGACCGACGGGGGGAAACATCGGCCCGAACCTCAGCGGCGTCGGTGCGATGGGCACCGAAGGCATCCTCCGCAACATCCTCCAGCCGAATGCCGCGATGGAAAACGGCTACCGCATCTACCGCGTGGAGCTGAAAAACGGCGACCTCGTGGATGCGCTCTTCGTCAGCGAGGACAAGAACGCCGTCATCGTCCGCGCCCCCGGTGCGGAGGACCGCCGCATCCCGAAAAGCGAAATCCGCGACACCAAATACCTCCGCCGCTCGCTGATGCCCGAGGGTCTGCTGGACGCCTTCACGCCCGATCAGGTCAGCGACCTTTTCGCGTATCTGAAGACGCTGAAGTAGGACGCCGGGTGGAGCACTCGACCCGAGTGCTGTTCGCGGCGACCCGCCGCGAATACCAGGGAGCGCGTGGAAAACACCGCAGCCTCCGAAAATTCGAAAGCGCCTTCCGGTATCCACGGCCACACCAATGTTTCCGGCGGGCCGCCGGAAACAGCATTCGGGTCGAGTGACCCACCCGGACACTGCGGCCCGCAGCTTGACACCGCCCCGAGTTCCCTGTTTCGGCGGGTGCCGCAAATCAATGACCGCGTCCATCCAGCCCGCATCCCTGCTCACCGACCTCCGCGCTTTGCCGAGGGCGTTCTGGATCCTTTTTGCCGGGACGTTCATCAACCGGTTCGGGACGTTCGTGTGGCCTTTCCTCACGATCTATCTCACGCGGCAGGGCCACACGCTGGTCGCGACGGCGTGGGCGGTGAGCGCGTTTGGGTTCGGCGCTTTCTGCGGCGGACTGCTGGGCGGCTGGCTCGCGGATCATCTCGGCCGGCGCAATACGATCGTGCTCGGCACGTTTTCGTCGGCCGCGCTTTTCATGCTGCTCTACGCCGCGACGTCGCTGCCGGCCGTGATCGTCTGCGCGGCGCTGGCGGGCATGGCAAACGGGACGTATCACCCCGCGATCAGCGCACTGCTGGCGGACATCGTGCCGGAGCCGCTGCGGGTGCGCGCGTACGCGGCGATCCGGCTGGCGGTGAATGCGGGCTTCGCGTTCGGCGTTTCCATCGGCGGCATCCTCGCGAACTACTCGCTGTTCTGGCTCTTCGCGGGCGATGCGCTGACGACGGTCCTCTACGGCTTCATCGCGCTCGCGTGGCTGCCGCACGGCCTGCGCGGGCTGACGCACCGGACGCCGTGGAGCGCTGCGCTGGCGCGCCTGCGGAGCGACCGTGCCTTTCACGCGCTGTGGATCGCGGCGTTCTGCGGAGCGCTGGTTTTTTCGCAGTTCGGCTCCACGTATTCGCTGCACATCATCCGCCGCGCGCTCACGCTCGACGTGCTCGGCTGGCATCTCGCGCCGGAGAGCGTGTTCGGCCTGCTGCTCGGCTGGAATGGCGTGCTCATCGTGCTGGCCGAACTGCCGCTGACGGGCGTGACGATGCGCTTCGACGCGCGCCGGGTGATGGCGCTCGGCCATGTCCTGACGGGCATCGGTTTCGCCATGAACGCCGTCTCGAACACGGTCTTCGCGCTGTGGATCGCGATGACGGTTTTCACGATCGGCGAGATGATCGGCCAGCCGACGGCGGGCGCCTACATCGCGCGGCACGCGCCGGAGCAGATGCGCGGGCGCTACATGGGCGTGCTCGGACTTTCTTGGAATGGCGCCAGCATCCTCGGCCCGCAGCTCGGGTTCCGGCTTCTCGCCATTGATCCGCTGCTGGTGTGGCTCGTGTGCGGGCTGCTCGGTCTGATCGCCGCGGTGGTGATCCTGCGCGTGGGCAGGGCCGCTGCTGAGCCGCTGCGCGGGAAAGCCGGCGCGGTGACTGCGGGCGGGGACTGAGAGACTGTGAAAGAAGCCGGGGAACGGGCGCGGGAGCGCCTCGTGGGCGCGGCTTTGACGAGCTTCGTCACGCGGCCGGTCTTGTTCCAGTCCTGCACGTAGAGATTGCCGGCGGCGTCGTAGCTGACGCCGTGCGGGGCGGTGAAAATGCCGGGCTTCCACCAGTCGGGCGCGATGTCGAACTTCGCCCACTGCGACTTGTCGGGGTTGTCGCCGAGCACGGCCACGACCTGGTTCGTCTTGTCGATGATGGCGACGCGCGCCTCGAGTTCGGCGATGGCGATATTGTCGCCGTGGATGGACGCGGAGCACGGGCGGCGGAGGCCGGTGGTGATGACGCCGACGAAATTGCCGTCGAGGTCGAGATGCACGAGCCGGCGGTTTTCGCGGTCGCAGACGAGGAGAAGCGGCTTTTCAAAACGGGTGTCCACGAGGAGGCCGTGGCTGGTCTGAAACTGGCCGTCGCCCGTGCCTTTGCCGCCGAAGCTTTTGAGGTATTTTCCCGAGGCGTCGAATTTGTGGATGAGCGATTTCCCGTAGCCGTCGGAGACGAAGATGTCGCCATTCGGCGCGACGGCGATGGCCGTGGGCTTGTAGTCCTTCACGCCGTTCGGGTAGCTGGCGGCGGCCTCCTCGGGGAAGGGGATCTTCAGGACGGCGGTGCCGTCTAGCTTGAGCTTCAGCGCCTGCGCGCCGCGGAGGTGCGCGGCGTAGAGGAATTCCTCGCCCTTTTCCTCGCGGATGCAGAGGCCGTGGATGCCCGAAAACTCGGCGGCGATGTTTTTCGCGAGCGTGCCGTCGGGCTGAAATACGTAGATGCCCTGGGCGGAATCCGAGCTGACGTAGATGAGGCCTTTCTTGTCCACGACGATGCCGCCGTGGGTGGGCCCGATCTTCAGCTTGTCGGGGACGTTTCCCCACTGGGGCACGGTCTTGAAAGTGTTTGCGCCGCTGCCGGTGACGACGGCGATGGAGTCCTTCGCGTCGTCGCGCGGCGCGGGGTGTCCGCCGGGGACTTCGTCGGCATGGGCGAAAAGGGCGGCTGCAAGCAGGAGCGGGATCGGGAGGAGGGAGAAACGCATGGCGGGGAGGATGGAAATTCGCGGCAGCGGGTCAAGCGCGGTCTGGCAGGCCAAGGGTGCGCGGGCGGATGGCGCTGAGGCGGATGATGATCTCGCGCTCGTCGCGGCGGAGGTCGATGACCTCAAGCATCTGCAGCGCGAATAGGATGCGGAAGCGGGCCTGCGCGTCGGCGATGTCGAGCGGGACGCTGTGCAGCGGGATGCGGCGCTCGCGGGCGAGGCGGTGGAGAAAGGCGCCGGCGTCCGCGCGTTCGCCCGCGTCCAGCCAGAGCGCCGCGCTGAGCGTGCCCCAGACCGAGAGGGTGATGCGCGGAAGCGCGAGGAGGAGGTCGGCGGTGATCTCGCCGGGCGGCTTGTCGTCGCGCGGGAG
>JAYTML010000451.1:0-4400 GCA_043728655.1 Chthoniobacter sp.
AAACAGGCAGACTGCGGGCAGAACGGAGCGGAGGCGGGTGGCGATGGGCATAATTCCAGGGGGAGGCTGGCTGGGGAGCGTGTGCTGTTCTCCATTAAATGCGCGAGTCTTCGCTTTTCCCAAATAATCTTCGGTATCGCGAAAATAATCTCGCATGAGCCCCGGGTGATTCCTGCCGCCAATGTTCTAGAAAGTCTTCCAGTGCCTGCATCGCCTTCGGCTTCGCCGCTCAAAGAGATTTTCACCGCTTTCCCTCCATGCCCTCGCTAATCCGGGCGCAGGAGCGCCCAGAGCGCTTTAGCGGAAACCGGCGACGGCATTCGGCTGCCGCTCAGCCTTCGCTTTCCTTCTCGGAAGTCATCTGATGCTCCGCTTCGGAAAGGCGCTTGAAGTGGAGCTGGCCGACGCGGCGGCCGTCGGTCTGGGTGATGGTGACTTCGTAGTCCTCGATGCGGACGTGCTCGCCCTGCTTTGGCAGGTGGCCGATGAGGTGGGTGACGTATCCGCCGACGGTGCTGACGTCGGCGCTTTCCAGCTCCAGGCCGGCGAGGTCGCGGAGCTCGTAGAGGCCGAGGCTGCCGAGGACGGTGAATTCGTCGTCGTTCACACGTTTGAACTCGGACTTCTCGGCGTCAAACTCGTCCTGGATCTCGCCGACGAGCTCCTCAATCACGTTGTCGAGGGTGACGATGCCGACGGTGCCGCCGAATTCATCCACGACGAGGGCGAGGTGGGCGTGCTTGGCGAGGAAGAAGGTGAGGAGCTTTTCCAGGGGCATCATTTCCGGCACGGGAAAGATCTCGCGCTTGATGGCGCGCATGTCGGCCTGGGGCTCGCGCATGAGCTTGAGCATGTCCTTGATGTGGACGAGGCCGATGGTGTTATCGAGGTGGCCGTCGCAGAGCGGAAAGCGGGTGTGGCGGGAGTCGAGGGCGTGCTTCAGGTTTTCCTCGAAGGTGTCCTCGGTATTGAGAAAGACGACCTCGCCGCGCGGGGTGGTGATGTCGCGGACGACGCGGTCAGCCATGTCGAGGGCATTGATGAGGAGGGATTTTCCGAGCGGTGTGACTTCCTCCGCGCGCTCGCTTTCCGCGAGGATGAGGCGCAGCTCCTCCTCGCTATGGGCGAGTTCATGCTCGCTGGCGGCATGGATGCCGAAGAGGACGCGGAGCAGCCAGTTTGAGACGGCGTTTAGAAACCAGATCGCCGGGCGGAAGATCGTGTAAAAGAGCGAGAGCGGACGCACGACCCATAGGGTCGAGGGGACGGGTTTGCGGATCGCGAGGATCTTTGGCGCCTGCTCGCCGAGAGTGATGTGGAGCGTGGTGATGACCGAGAAGGCGATGGCAAACGCGACCGACTGGATGACGACCGGCGAGGTGATCCCCAGCCGGAAAAAAACCGGGTGGAGCATGTGGGCGAGGAAAGGCTCGCCGATCCAGCCGAGGCCGAGGCTGGCGAGCGTGATGCCGAGCTGGCAGGCGGAAAGGTAGGCCTCCAGATGGCCGGTGATGTGGTGCGCGAGAGATGCGGTCCGGTTTCCCTCCTCGACCAGCGGCTCGAGCTGGCTGGCGCGGATTTTGACGAGGGCAAACTCGGCGGCGACGAAGAATCCATTGAGGAAGACGAGCGCGAAGATCGCGAGGAGCTTCAGGGCGATGGCGCCGGGCTCCTCCCACTGGGTCGAGAGAACCGGACCCTCAGCGATAACGAAAAAAACGCTCATATGCCCAAAACGAAACGAGTCGCGGGTGGTGAAACCCGCGACTCGAAAAAGGATCGGAAACTCGTGGTTACCAGCTCGATTTCGTCACGCCGGGGATCATCCCGTTCGAGGCGAGTTCGCGGAAGCTGATACGGGAAAGTTTGAAGCGCCCGATGTAGCCGCGCTTGCGGCCGGTGGCCAGACAGCGACGGCTGAGGCGGGCCGCGCAGGCATTGCGCGGGAGTGCGGACAGGCCGACGTAGTCGCCCTTCTTCTTGAGTTCCGCGCGCAGGACTGCGTACTTCGCGACGGTCGCGGATTTGCGTTTTTCTCGTTCGAGCCAGCAGGTTTTAGCCATAAGATTTAGGGCGCGGAAAATAACGGTGCCGGGGGGCTTTGCAAACTGTTTTTTGCGGTCTTCTCACCGCTGGACCCGGCCTCCACTGGCCCCGGCGGCGAGGGCTTCGACCTCGTCGAGCGTGAGGAGGGCGTAGTCGCCGGGCAGGGTGTGCGCCAGGGTGCTGGCGGCGACGGCCAACTCAAGGGCCTGCGCGGGGGCATCGCCACGGAGGGTGGAGAAAATGAGCGTGCCGGTGAAGCTGTCGCCCGCGCCGACGCGGTCGATGACGTCGATCTCGTGGCGGCGGGAAAAATAAGGGGTGCCATCGGCAAAGAGCATCGCGCCCCAGCCGGTGGAGCAGGCGAGGGCGCCGGAGCGCTGGGTGAGGGCGACGGTCTTGAAGCCGAACCGGTCGCGGAGCTTCACGGCGGCATCGGCCGGGTCGTCGCCGCAGTCGAGCCCGAAGACGGTGCGGGCCTCCTCGGCGCTGGTGACGCAGAGATCGACGTGCTGCATGAGCGGGGCGAGGACGGCGCCGGCCTGTTCGCGGGTCCAGAGCTTGGCGCGGTAGTTCAGGTCGAAGCTGACGGTGAGACCGTGGCGGCGGGCGGCGGCGCAGGCCTCCGCAGTCAGCTCGGCGGCGGAGCGGGAAATGGCGGGCGTGATTCCCGAGAAGTGAAACCACCGCGCACCGGCGAAGATGGCGTCCCAGTCGAACTCGCCGGCCTGCGCCTCCGCGATGGCGCTGTGCGCGCGGTCGTAAATGACTTTGCCGGGCCGCTGACTCGCGCCCTGCTCCAGGTAATAGACGCCGATGCGGTCGCCGCCACGGGCGATGTGCGCGGTGCCGACACCGAGCCCGCGCAGCTCATTGATCGCGCGCTGGGCGATGTCATTCGCCGGCAGCCGGGTGACGAACTCCGCACTGCCGCCAAGCTGCGCGATGAGCACGGCGACATTTGCCTCAGCTCCTCCAAACGTGATGTCAAACTGCGGCGTCTTGGCGAAACGCTGGTGGCCAGGAGGTGTGAGGCGGAGCATGAGCTCGCCGAAGGTGACGACGTCGGACATGGCGGGATGGAAAGCTCAAAGCGCCCAAAGCTCAAAGCTCAAAGCTACGCGGCGGCCGGGTCGAGCCACTCGCAGTACTCCCCCCGCGTGGCCGCTCCGATTTCAATGAGGCGGATCTGGATGCCGTCGAGATACTGGTGGAGGCCGGCGCCGATGATGTCGCCGATCGTGGCGTAGTTCAGGTCCGAGCAGAGCTTGCCGGAGAGTCGCTCGGCTTCATTCGCGTAGTGCGCGCGGCTGGACCTCGAGATGGTGTGCAGGGCGGCGTCGAGCTGCTCGGCGCAGAAGCGGATGCTGCGCGGGAAGTGCTCATTGAGCAGGATGAATCCCGCGACACTCCCAGGCGTGACCTGGCCGGTGTGGATCTTCCGGTAGGCCTCGAAGGCGCTGCACGATTTCAGCACGGCCTGCCATTGCACGGTGTCCACATTGCCGCCCACCTGCTCGCCGCGCGGGAGGAGGATGTGATACTTGAGATCGAGCAGGCGCGAGGAGCTGTCAGCGCGCTCGAGATACTTGCCGACCTGGAGAAAGCTCCAGCCTTCGCCGTGGGAGAGCGTAGCGTCTGTGGTGCCGTGAAACTGGTGCGCGTGATCGACGAGGTGGCGGTAGAAGTCGATGGCGCTGCTGGCAAAGGTCTGCCGCGCATCGGCGGAACTCAGCCAAAGGTAGAGGCCATTGATCCGCTCCCACATTTCGCTCGAAATGAACTCGCGCACCGTGCGTGCATTCTCGCGTGCGCCGGCGACGCAGGAGTGGATCGAGTTCGGGTTTTCCTTGGCGAAGGTCAGGAATTCGCAGACAGCTTCCGCGCTCGTGACCGCGTAGAGTTTTTGAAAGCGCGTCTGGTCTTCGAGCGTCGCGAGGATCGGCTGCCACGCTAGCTTGTCCCGCTCCGTGCCGGCGCTGTCGTCATCGAGCGTGACCTGGAGGTTCACATCGAGGATGCGGGAGATATTTTCCGCCCGCTCGATGTAACGGGCGAGCCAGTAAAGCGAATCAGCGACGCGGGAGAGCATGGAAATAAAGCGTGGTGGTCGAAATGAAAACGGCTGTTTCCTACCAGACCGCCCCCTGCCGCACCACCGCCAATCCGCGTCGCTCGCAAATCCCGAAGCAAAGTCTCGGATCGGGAGGTCAAACGCCATTGGCGCTCTCCTCCCATGCCGGCAAAGTGGATGACACGCTCTGGACTTTCGGGAAACCTATCCGCCTCACCACCGCCCCCATGAGACACCTCCTCCTCGCTCTCCTCATCCTCTCCCCGCTCACCCTCCGCGCCGA
>JAYTML010000452.1:0-3418 GCA_043728655.1 Chthoniobacter sp.
AAGCTGACGAGGTTGCTGTTTGGAAACTGCTCGTTTCCGTCGATGTAGCGCTGGCCGACGTTGACGCTGACCGACTTGTTCACCATGAAGTTCACGCTCGAGTTGACCTCGGCGAAGCCGCTGTCAAAGAGGGGCAGTTGCGACTCGAGTTGGAAGCCCACCCATGGGAGCGGATACCAGCGGATGCGGTTGAAGAGGTTTGAGAAGGTGCCGGTGTCCGACAGCACGTCGAACCCGCCAAAGTCGGGCCGGTCGATATTGAGGTCGAAATAAGTGTCGATCTCGAACCAGTTGAGGGTCTCGTTGTCGCGGCGCGTCTGCAGCCGGTTGCGGACTCCGAAGCGGACGATCGACCAGTTGTCGAGGGAGTCGATGGTGTTGAACTGCGGGAAGTCGATCGGGGCGAGGTTCGTCGAGCGGTTCAGTCGGTCAAACTGCAGGATGCGGGCGGGATCCTTGCTGGAATAGACAAACGACGCATTGACGTAGGGCTGCACGACGTGGCGCATGCCGTCGAGGCCCCAGGTGCGTGACTGCACGCCCTCGTAGGCTTTGGACACCTTGAAAGACGCCTCGACTCCCCCGGTGACCGCCGCGCGAAACAGCGCGCCACCTTGGCGGAGCAACTGCTCGGTGCTGGTGACCGTGGAAGTGGTCGCCGGGGCGCCATTGACGCCGGGCGTGGTGACGGTCTGGGTCGTGGTCACGCTCTCGACGAATCCGCTGTCGCTGTAGTAGGTGGCTCGCGCACCGACTTTCGGGATGATCGAGAGGAAGCCGAAATAGGTATTCGGGAAGCTGAGCTGGTGAAAGGTGTCGGCCCGGAACGAGTCGTACTCGGGGAAGAGCGCGCCGTCGGCGAAGCGGCGGCGCAGGAAGCCGGCGCTCGTCTCGCTGTCATAGAAAAGCGGTGTCTTGAAAAGCGGCTGCCGCTTCATATCGACGGCCGCCTCGGGCAGACGGTCGGTGCCGTCAAAGTCCCCGTTGATCTGCTCCCGCCCCATCAGGGTGAGGGTGTAGTCCTCATCCCACTTGGTGATTGCGATCAGGGTGTCCGGGTTCGGATCCTCGCGGAAGGCCGCCTCGTCAAAGTCCTGCAAGAAGCGCCGATCGCTCAGTTTGTTGATATTGATGGTCGAGTAGATGTCCTCGGTGAGGTAGGTGCGGTCCTGGAGCGTGACGCGGTAGCGGTCGGCGTCGATCGCTTCGCGCGCGAGGCCGGTCTTGTTCGTCCCCGGCGTCCCGTCGTGGATGAAATAGCTAAGGAAGCGCCCCCAGTTTTCGCCGTGCCGCTGCTCCCGCGTTTCGCGCTGATCCTTTGTCTCGGTCGCCTTGCTGAGAAAGGGCGAGGCGGAGCGCTTTTCCGCGCCCCAGCGCGCCTCAAAGCCGACGCCGACGCCGCGATCCGAGAGGATGTCGAGCCGGACTTTTCCCGAGACATTTTCGTTCAGCGGAAAAGTCGTCTGCGTGAGCAGATACGCGCCCCAGGTGCTGCTGTAGCCCGGTATAAAGGTGAAGCTCGAATCCTGATTCAGCGACTGGTAGAGGTACGGATACCAGAAGATCGGGGTGCGGCCGACGTAGAGCTTCACATTGGTGAAAACCACGCGGTCCTTCGGGTAGATGCGGATGGTTTTCGCGCGGAGGTAGTAGTCGGGTTTCGAGGAGTCGCTGGTGGTGAAAAGGCCGTCTTTCACTAGGTAGGCATTCGACCCGAGGGTCGAGAGCGTGGCGCCGCCAAAGCGGAATGGCAGGGTCTCACCCTGGAAATCCGCGGTGTTGAATACCTTGGTTTCGAGATTGTAGAGCGCGCGCTCGGCGGTGAAGAGGCGGCCTTCGCGATAGATGCGCACATTTCCAGAAAGGAAAAGGTCGCGCGTGTCCGGGTTGTACTGCGCGTAGTCGGCGTAGATCGCCGTGTCGCCATAGCGGATGATCACGTTGTGCTCGGCGATGGCCAGGCCGCTTTCCATGCGGGTGGATTCCGAGGTGATCTCGATGGGGATGTCGCCAAAGCTGCCAAACTGCGCCCATGCGCCGCCGAGGCTGATAAATACAAGGGCGAGCGTGAGTAGCAGTCTTTTCATGCAGAAGTGCGGGAGGCTATCGGACGCTTCGGAAAGTTGCCAAGGGGAAAACGGGAGCGGGGGCGCGGGCGGAATCCACTCATCCAACAATCCGCCTTCCCCACGCTCCGTCCCTGCGGCACGGTGCGGCATGCTTTTTTCCCTGCTCGGCCTCGCGATTGCGCTGGTTCTGATAGGCGTCGGCATCGTGCTCGGCGTGGCGGCCGTGGCGCTGACCTTTGCGCTCGTGGGCGCGGGGATGGTTTCCTCATCGGTGATGATCGGCGTCTGGCGCGGGCGGGCGCAGCTCGGGCTCCGCGCGTTTCTGCTCCAGTGCGGTGTGGTTGCCGGCATTCCGGCCGGGATGCTCTGCGCCTGGGCGGCGACAGCGCTCTGGGAGCAGATCGACGCCACGCTCCTCGTCGTGCTGGCCGCGGGCGGACTGGCCGGGGCGCTCGGCGGTGCTGTGGTGGCGCTGTTTTTCGACGTCATTGCCGCGCGCGTCCACGGATGGCTGGCGGCGCGTCTCGACGGGGTGAAATCGCGCGCCCTGCCGCGCAGCTAGGTTTTCCCGCTCGGCCCTCGACAGGAAACCCGCGGCGACTTTATACAGGCTGCCCCATGTCCAGCAGCCTCGCCCACTCCGTCGCCGAACAACTCGCCAGCGCGCGCACCCACATCCCGAAATCCCATGTGCTCGTGGGATTCGACGGCTTTGTGGATACGATCCTCCACGTCGTCGCGCAGCGGGAGTCGGTGGCGAGATACACGCGCATGGAGCGGATGCGCGACTTCGCGGGGAAGATCGACGCGGCGGCGGGGCTGAGCGCGAACTTCGAGTTTGTGACGCAGATGGTGAAGCTCGGCGGCAACGGGCCGATCATGGCAAACGCGCTCTGCACCTACGGGACGCCGCTGACGTACATCGGCAATCTCGGCGATCCGAATGTGCATCCCGTATTCGCCGATCTCGCGCGCCGGGCGCGGGTCATCTCCATCGCCGAGCCGGGCTGCACGGACGCCATCGAATTCGAGGACGGAAAGCTCATGTTCGGGAAGCATGAGAGCCTGAAGGACGTGAACTGGGCGAACCTCATCAAGCATGTGCCGGAGGACGCGCTGCTCGGGATTTTCGGCGAGTCGTCGCTCATCGCGCTGGTGAACTGGACCATGCTCACGCAGATGTCGGCGATCTGGACAAAGATCGCCTCGCGGCTCGCGCCTCAGCTCACGGGTGAAAAGCGGTGGCTCTTCTTTGATCTCGCCGATCCGGCAAAGCGTTCGCGCGAGGACATCGCCTCCGCGCTCCGGCAGATTTCGAGGTTTCAAAAGCATTTCCGCGTGATCCTCGG
>JAYTML010000453.1:0-3796 GCA_043728655.1 Chthoniobacter sp.
AAAGCGTCTTCGTCCTCTTCAGCCGCGCGCCGTAGATGTCCGGAAGCCCCGCTTCGCCGAACGCCTTGTACGTCGGCATGACCGTCTTGATGAAAGGCATCGCCGTAGAGCTGCACGAGAGTCCCCGCTCTGGCACGAGCTTCTGCATCGCCTCGTCAAAATGATTTTCGACAATCTGCACCGAGCCGTCTCCAAGCAGATCGCCGTACGAAACCCGGAGCGGATGCAGCGCATCGAAACTGTGCTGGTACTTCGAGTTGCGGCCCCAGTTCGTGGCCACGATGTCCATGCGTCCGTCGCCGTCGAGATCGCCCGCGGTCACGCCATTCCACCAGCCCGTCAGCCGCCCGAGCCCGAGCGCCTCCGTGCGGTCGGCGAAGCGCCCCTTGCCGTCATTCATCAGCACGCGGACCGGCCCCCACTCCAGCGCCAGCACGAGATCGGGGAAGCCGTCGCCGTTCAGGTCGCTAAAAACCGCGCCGCTCACGAGGCCGGCATTCTTCAGCACGGCGGCGCTGCCCTCGACCTCGGCAAACGTGCCGTCCTTCCACCGCCCGAGCCGCGACGCCGCCGGCTCGGGATACCGCCCCGGCACGACCCGTCCGCCGATGAAAACCGCCAGCCGCCCGCTGCCGTCGATGTCCGCAAACGCGATCGGCCCCGTGCTTGCCACGCCTCCCGGCACGCCCGGCGCCGTCCGCCCGCCATCGCCGCGAAAGGTCCAGCCGGCTGCCGCGTCCCGCTGCGTGTCCCCGTCCTCATAGTTCGCGATGCCGGCGAAAATCCGCGCCTCCCCCTCCGCGCCGCGCCACGCCACCACGCCGCCAAAATCCGCCGGAGCCGCAAAGCCCTCCCCCGCGGCGTCGCGGAAGCCGCCCTGCGCCTCGCTGATCTTCACACCGAGCCGACCGCCCGCACCGCTGCCGAGGATCAGGTCATCGCGGCCGTCGCCATCCAGATCGCACCACGCGATCCCCGGCCCGAACTGGCCGAGCCGGTTTGGCAAAAGGAGCTGCCGCGCGAAATCGTCGAACTCGTTTTCGTGATGCCGGTGCGCGAGCTGCGCGGTCACATCGTCAAAGAGCGGCCGATCCGCCGCCGCGGCACCGCACGCGAGTGCGCCGGCGAGGGTGAGGAGGATGCGGAGATTCATGGAGCGTCGGGCCGTTGCAGCTTGGAAAACTTCTGCGGCCCGACCGGAGGGACGGCACCACTTTCGTCGATCTCGTAAATGCGGTTTGGCCGCACGTCCGGCACCACGCTCTTCGCCCCGCTGCGCCAGACGACCTCCAGTATCATGCCGCGCTCCGCTTTCCCGGCAGCAAAGCAAATCTGCTGATCGCCGCCGGAAAGATAGCGCCCGCCGCAAAAAATATCGCGCGACTGCAGCGGCACCGCGCCGCCGCGCAGCGTCACTTTCGCTCCGATCCCCTGCCACTCCGGCATCTTTCCCCTCACGCGCACCGCCACCCGCGGAGCGCCCGTCAGATTCCGGTAAAGCGCCGGCTGAGCGCGGTACATATTCACCACCAGATCGAGACCGCCGTCCCCGTCGAGATCCGCCTCCGCCACCCCGTGCGCGATCCCCGGCGTGTCCAGCCCCCACTCCCTCGCCCGGTCCTCAAAGGTCAGGTCTCCGCGATTGCGAAACGCCGCTTTCGGCGGAGCGATCTCCTCCCGCGTCCGCTCCGTCGCGATCAACTCCTGCACGGTCGTGATGCTCGCCTCCTTCATCTTCTTCGCGACATCGGAATCCTGCGTATCCCGGTCAAAGCCATTGGTGATGAACACATCCTCGTAGCCATCCAGATCCACATCCAAAAACACCGGCTGCCAGGACCACTCCGAGGCGCGCAGCCCCGCCAGCGATGCGATTTCCGCCCATGTACTGTCCCCGCGGTTGAGAAAGAGCGTGTTTCGCATCACCTCCGGCCGGTTCTCGATCGCCCCCAGCGCCAGCGGCGTCGGCTTCATCGTTCCCATCTGCCGCTTCCGCCTTTCGTGCGAGCGCGAGAGCATGTCCACCGTCAGGATGTCCGTGTGCCCGTCGCGATTGATGTCGCCAAAGTCCACCCCCATCGAGGTCGCGCTGATCGTCCGCAATGCCAGCCTCGGCGCCGCGCGGAAACGCCCCGCGCCATCGCCAAACCACACGCGGTCCGGCGTGTCGAAATCATTGCAGACCCAGATGTCCGGCTGCCCGTCGCCATTGAAATCCCGCATCGCCACCGAGAGCCCGTAGTCGCGCGGCGGAGCCTTCAGCGGCCGGCCATCCTCGTCCAGGAAAGCTCCGTCCGTCCACGAAACCGGCGTGAACCGCCCCTTGCCGTCATTGAGATACAGCACATCCGGAAGCCCGACCTCGCGGATCGCGCCCGTGGCATCCAGCCAAAACCGGTCGCGCATCTGCATCGGCACCGTCACCGCGTCGAAGTAGAGCGGGAACCGCAGCTCCTCAACCAGCTTCCCCGTGTGGTCGAACGTTCGGTAAACCGAAACCCGCGTTCCATCCGGCGAGGTCGCCGCCATGCCGATGTTCGCATCGCGGATCGTCCCCGTCGCATAATTGGCCACGTAGAGATCGAGCGTCCCGTTTCCATCCACATCCGCCAGCGCCACCGAATGGCTCCCCGCGCTGCCCGCCAGCCCGCTCCCCTCGGTCGCGTCGCGAAAACGACCGCTCCCGTCTCCCAGGAAAAGCCGCAGCCCGCCGCTCGTCGCCTTCGGATTCGCGCCGTAGAGCGTCACGATCAGGTCCAGATGCCCGTCCCCATTCACGTCCGCAAAACACGCGCCCTTCCCATACCAGCCCGGACCCGCGATCGGCCCCAGCCCGCTCTCCTCGGTGAAGTCCGCAAACTTCCAGCCGCCCAGATTCCGGAAAAGCCGGCACGGCTTTGTCAGCGACATCAGAAAAATGTCGCAGCGCCCGTCTCCGTCCACATCCCCCAGCGCGACGCCCGAGCCGTCCGCGATCAGCAGCCGCGTGATCGCCTCCTCACGGCTCACATCATTGGTGAAATCAATCCCGGCAGCCGAAGCCCCGACCCGCTCAAATCCCGCCCTCCCCTTTCCCGGCACCGGCAGGCTGGCCCAGCGACACCCGGGCTCCACATGCCACTCATATGGCGCGGCGGAGGAAGCCGCGACGAGCGCACAAAACGTCAGGGCGAGATACCGGCTCGGGCGGCAGTACATTTTTTGGGGGAGGGAAGCCGTTGCGCGCGCTGAGCGTTGGGAATGGCCCACGGATGAAGCGTCACCTCGCGTCGAATGCAACAGGAAATTTTTCCCGCCCGTCAACCGCCAGCCGCCTTCAAAACACCATCGGCTCGCCTTCGGTCATCACCGTGATCCGCTCCGCCAGACCCTGCTGGCGCGCACACGCCAGCAGGCGCGCCGGCGGCTCGTGGAGCGGCTCGTAGCTGAGGCGGAAAGTGCCGTAGTGCATCGGCACCATCCGCTGCGCGCCCAGCTCCACAAATGCCCGCAGCGCCTCCTCCGGCGTCATGTGGACCTCCCGCCCGCTCGGCGGGTCATAGGCCCCGATGGGCAGCAGCGCCACGTCGATCGCGTGCCGCTCGCCGATCTCCCGGAAGCCCTCGAAATAAGCCGTGTCCCCGCAGTGAAAAATCGTCCGCCCCGCCACCTCGATCACGAATCCCCCGAACCCGCGGTGCGTATCGTGCAGCACCCGCGCCCCCCAGTGATGCGCCGGCGTGAGCGTGATCTTCACGGGGCCGTGCTCGTAGCTCTCCCAATAGTGCAGCTCATGCACGCTGCGAAAGCCGAGGTC
>JAYTML010000454.1:0-1756 GCA_043728655.1 Chthoniobacter sp.
GTGCCATAGCCGGCGTCCGCTCCGGCGGGCAGATGCCCGGATCATGCGGTCGGCTGCCTCGGTTCCACCACCGCAGAGCGCCTCCCCCCCTTGCACAAAAAAGCATGTGCATTCCACCCCGCGGGGGCGAAATTGGCCCCGTGGTGACATGGCTGGGCAACTTCAACTCTTCCCGCTTATGAAACGCATCCTCCGCAACTCGGTGATCCTGGCCGCTTCGATCACCTCCGTCTTCCCGATGCCGCAGGCCAAGGCCTCCGCGAACGGAAAGCAAAAGAATCAGCGCACCACGGCGCACCCGCCGCAGGACACCTCCACCGCCGCCAGTGGCGACACGAAGGGACTGAACGCTCCCGCCAAGGCCGCTCCACCCGCCGCCTCACTGAGCGCGCCTGCTGCCACCGCGATCGCTTTCAAACCCACGCTCGTCACCGAGCCCACGACGGCACCCGTGCACGCGCAGAGCCGCTATCCTTGGAAGCGCGATATCGTCACGACCACATTCTGGATCGGCGAGAGTCCGACAAAGAACAATCCCGTGCCGAATCATGCGAGCTCCTGGGACATGGACTGGGCCAAGAAATACGGCGGCACCGATTCACCGGATAAGAACGCCCGCGTGGACTTCCGTCCCGCGTCTTTCGTACCCGGCCAGAACCCGTTCTACGTCGCGCTGCCCTACAACGACGTCCAGGCCAGCGGCCACAAGCCGGAGGCGTCCAGGGTCATCCCGTGGTTCAAGGACGACTTCAAGGGCAAGGGCAAGACCGTCTGCAAAGGCCGCTGGGTCGCGATCCGCTTCAAGGACCGCGTGACCTACGCGCAGTGGGAGGATTGCGGCCCCTTCCGCACCGACCACTCCGCCTACGTCTTTGGCAATGAGCGCCCCAAACCGAACCTCAACAAGGGCGCGGGCCTCGATGTCTCGCCCGCCGTCCGCGACTACCTCGGCATGAATGACACCGACGTCACCGACTGGAAGTTCGTGGACTTTGACGAAGTCCCGCCCGGCCCGTGGTCGAAGCACGGCGACAACAACACCTTCGTCATCAACAAACGCCTCGCCGAAGAGCGCGTCGCCGCCCTCGGGACAAACAAACCCGCGCCACGGTAGGCGCGGCGCCTTTCGCACTGCCTACGAGCGGAAGATGAAATAGACCGCGCCGAGGATGCAGAGACCCGCCCACAGATAGTCGAGCTTGAGCGGCTGCTGCATGTAGAAGACGGAAAACGGCACAAACACCGCGAGCGTCACTACCTCCTGCAGGATCTTGAGTTGGCCGAGGTTGAGCGCCGTGTGGCCGATTCGGTTTGCGGGCACCTGGAAGCAATACTCGAAAAAGGCGATGACCCAGCTCGCGAGGATGGCGATGTAGAGCGGCCGCGCGCCGAGGTTCCTGAGGTGCGCGTACCAGGCGAAGGTCATGAAGACATTGGCGACGATGAGCAGCAGTGTGGTTTTCAGCGCGACAGGCATGGCGCGCGATTTACACGGCGCACACCGCCAAAGCGAGCGGGAGCGCGGACTTGTGAAAAACGAGCGGCGTGATGAAACTGCCCGCACCATGAAAACCTCCCCCCGCCTGCTGACGTTCCTCCTGGCTACCTCCCTCTCCACGCTTTCTGCCCGTGCGGCGGAAGATTTCGATCCGGAGACGAAAGCCGCGCTCGAAGCCGCCCGCAAAGCCGCGGAAAAGGCCGGCGTCAAAATGCCGGACGTCAGGAAAATGATTGAGGACGCCGAGGCGGAAGACGC
>JAYTML010000455.1:0-3151 GCA_043728655.1 Chthoniobacter sp.
CGTTTTTTTTCTGTCATAGTTGGCCGTCGATTTTGTTGTTCAGGCCAAAGACCTCGCGCGTGCCGGCCAGCGCGACGATCTCCACCTCCTTGGTGTCTCCGGGTTCAAAGCGCACCGCAGTACCCGCCGCGATGCTCAGCCGAAAGCCGCGCGCCGCCTCGCGCTCGAAGCGCAGGGCGGAGTTCACCTCGTAGAAATGGAAATGGCTGCCGACCTGAATCGGCCGGTCGCCAGTGTTGGCAACGGTGATGGTTTTTGTCGCGAGGCCGACATTGGCGGCGATCGGCCCGGCATCGGGCGCAGTGATGATTTCACCGGGGATCATGGGGAAATGACAAATGAATGACGACGCGCGAATGAATCCCTCTTCATTCGGGCTTCTCTCGTCATTCGACGTTCGTCATTCGTCTTTTTCATCGGATCGGATTATGCACCGTCACCAGCTTCGTCCCGTCCGGGAAAGTCGCCTCGGCCTGCACGTCGTGGATCATTTCCGCAACGCCTTCCATCACGTCGGCGCGTTTCAAGATCGTGGTGCCGAAGCTCATCAGGTCCGCGACGGAGCGGCCGTCCCGCGCGCCTTCGAGGATCTCGTAGGTGATGATCGCGATGGCCTCCGGGTAGTTCAGCTTCAGCCCGCGCTGCTGCCGGCGGCGTGCGAGGTCGGCCGCTGTGACAATCAGCAGCTTCTCCGTGTCGCGCGGGGAGAGGTGCATCGGAGACTAGCGCTTCCGCGACACCAGCCGGAAGGAGACAAAACCGACCACCGTAAGCGCGAGGATGATGAAGAAAACGGCGTGCTCACCCGCGTGGCCGGAATGCGGACGGACGGTCCAGTCAAACGCGGAGTGGCCGGGATGCGCCTGGGCGAGATGCGACGTGGCGAGGAGCGCAGCGAAGGCGGCAAGGAATTGGCGGGGCGAAGTGAGTTTCATGCGGAGGTGGTGAATATCGGTGGAGAGTAGAAAACGGAGCCGTCGCGGGGCGAATCCTTTTTAACGCAAAAGGCTCCGGCCTTACTCCACCTCGTCGCCAGCGGCGGTGAGTTTGATCACGGGCAGTTTTTCCTCCTCCTCGTCGTCGGAGGGAGTGTGGATGAGTTCGTCGAGCCGGGCCTTGAGGGCGAGATATTCGGGTGAAAGAAACTGCGCGGCACTGCGTGGACGGGGCACCGGGTTCTCGATGAATTCGCGGACGCCGCCGGGGTTGACGCCGAGGACGAGGATGCGGTCGGAAAGGTGGATCGCCTCGTCGAGATCGTGAGTGATGAAGAGGATGGTGACGTCCACCTTTTTCCAAATCTGGAGCAGGTAAGCCTGCATCTTGGCGCGGGTCAGCGCGTCGAGCGCGCCAAAGGGCTCATCCATGATGAGGACACGCGGCTCGTTCGCGAGCGCACGGGCGATGGCGACGCGCTGTTTCATGCCGCCGGAAAGCTCGTGCGGGTAGCTTTCCTCAAAGCGCGAGAGGCCCACCATTTCGAGCCACTCGCGCGCGGTGGCCTCGGCTTCGACGGCAGACTTGCCCTGCATTTCGAGGCCAAACATGACGTTCTGTTTCACCGTGAGCCACGGGAAGAGGGTGTAGCCCTGGAAGACCATTCCGCGATCCGGGCCGGGGCCGCGGATGGGCTGGCCATCGAGGAGGATCTCGCCGCCGGTGGCTTCATCGAGGCCGGCGGCGATGCGGATGAAGGTGGATTTTCCGCAACCGCTCGGGCCGATGATCGTGATGAGTTCGCGGCGGCGGATGTCGAAGGAAAGATCGTCGAATACCACGTGCCGGTGCCCTGCGGGACCGAATGCCTTTTGCAGACCGCGCACCGAGAGGACGACCGGGCGCTCCCGGATCTTCGCGAAGCGCGCGGCGACGGCGGCGTCCTGTTTGCGGTAGTCTGGCAGTGCGAGTGCGGCGGCGGACATGGATCAGGGTTGCACGGGTTTGGTGGCGCTGCCGGCCGGAGGCGGCGGCCCGGACCCAGGCAAAGCAGCGCCCCGCCCCTCCGAGGGCGTTCCGGCATCGGAGGGATTTTCGTCGCCTCGGTTTTGCCTGGCGACCATCGAGATCTGGATCGGCCTCGCCTTGCGGGTGCGGCCTTTGCCTTTCCATGGAAAGAGCACGCCGCCCAGCCAGCCGAGGAACATATCCGTCGTGAGGCCGATGATGCCGATCATGCCGATGGCGGCGAAGACGTTGTCGAAGTTCCGGTAGCGCGCCTGCTGATTGATGAAAAAAGTGATGCCGCTCATCGTGCCGACGACCTCCGCGACGATGAGGTAGGTCCACGCCCAGCCGAGCAGGATGCGCATGTCCGTATAGATGTCGGTGATGGATGCCGGGATGACCACGCGGCGGACCAGCTTCCAGCCGCGCGCGCCGAGCGTCTGCGCGGCCTCGATCAGTGCGGGATCGACCTTGCGCACGGTGTTGCCGATGACGAGCACCTGCTGGAAAAACGTGCCAATGAAAATGATCGCGATCTTTGGCCCGTCATCGATCCCGAGGATGGCCACGCAGAGCGCGCCAAACGCTGGCGCGGGAAGGTAGCGGAAGAACTCGATGAACGGCTCCTGAAGCCGCGAGAAGAAGCGGTAGGTCCCGCAAAGGATGCCCAGCGGCACACCGACAAGCGACGAGAGGAAAAAGCCCCAGAAGATCGTGCGGATGCTGTGGCCGAGCGATTCGTGGAGCCACGGCTCATTCGGCAACCGCGGCTCGGTGGTGAAGGCGCTGTAGAAAGCCTTCGCCACTTTGTGCGGCGCTGGCAGATAGACGGGATTCACCCTCAGGCCCTCGGGAACCGTACCGCCGGCCGCGCGCACTTTCTCCAGCTCGCGCTGGAAATCGGCGCGCGGCAGCTCCATGTCCTCGTCGAAGTAATCGACATCGCCCCGCGCACTAATCCGCACGTTCGGATGCCACAGCCACGGAATGTAACTGACCGCGCACCACAGCAGGAGCGGCGCGAGGAAGGAGAGCGCGGTGAGCAGCACCCTCCGGCGTTGCGGCAGCTCCGCCTTGAGTCCCATCCAGTCGCGCGAAGCCATGCGTCAGTGCGCCTGGCCGCCTACTTCATGTCATTCACGATGCCGGGAAAGAGGTAGCTCTCCGGCTTCTGCGAGACCTTATAGACCTTGTTATCGAGGTTGAA
>JAYTML010000456.1:0-2534 GCA_043728655.1 Chthoniobacter sp.
GCGCCTTCGCTGACAAAGCCCGGATACCAGCCCGAGCAGGAAAAAAGCAGGGTCGAGGGCCGCATCACGAACCGCGGGAAGAACGCCGTGGACTCTGTCGCCACGCCGCTCGGGAAATACAAGGCGCAGGTCTATAACGCGGTCGGTTCGCGCTGGCTCTACTACGTGAAAAGCCAGATGGATCTGCTCGCCATCGGCACCGCGAAGGTCAGCTTTTTTGTCACGCGCTCGGGCCGCGTGCAGGGCATCCATGTCGATGGAAACACCGCAAATGCGAGCTTTGCCGAGGTCTGCGAGCGCGCTATCAGGGACGCCGAAATCTCCCAACCGCCCGCGGGTTCGCTCGACCAGATGCGCGACGGACGTCTCGAATACACCATCACTTTCACGCTCTACAGTCTGCACGAATGATCCCAGTCCCGCCTCCCGCCACCCTTCAGTCGATGGTTCAGTTTTTCGAGAATGGCGGCGTCTTCATGTATTTCCTGGCGCTGTGCTCGCTCGTGTCCGTCGCGGTCATCGTGCTGCGCGCGCTGGCGCTCCGGCGCGATCTCGTGGTGCCGCCATTCATCGGGCAGGAGATTGATTCCATCCAGCCGGGCGATGCCTCGGAGGCGGCGGTGCGGCTCTCGCGCGTGGTGGAAAATGACACCTCCGCCCTTGGGCGCATCGTGCAGGTGGGGCTGCGGCATCTGAGCTGGCCGAAGTCGGAGAATATCGAGGCCGTGCAGACGCGGGCGCAGCATGAGATCGTGCGTCTCGAGAGCGGGCTCTTCATCCTGGAGGTCATCGTCGGCATCGCGCCGCTGCTCGGTTTGCTCGGCGCGGTTTCGGGGCTCGTCACGGTGTTTGCGGCGTTCGGATCGGATGCGGCGTCGCAGGATCCGCGCGGCATCGCGAAGGGAATTTCCGAGGCGCTGAGCACGACGATCGTCGGGCTGGCGATCGCCATCCCGAGCCTCATCGCGTACAGCTATTTCTCGCGGAAGATCGAGATCATGGCGGCGGAGATGGAGTCGCTCACCGCCGACCTGCTGGCGAAGTGCTACTACCAGAGGCCGCGCACTTCGGAGGCCGCACGCCGCTCCGCCGAGCCTGTGGCCGAGGCGGAGTCCAGCTCCTACGCGCCGGCGCCGGCGCGCGCTGAGATCCGGCCGCCCGCGCTCGGGGTGCGGCCGCCGCAGGAGGGAACCCTGTGACTTTCTACAGGCGGAAGCGCCGGATGCCGCAGGTCATCATCGTGTCGCTGATCGATATCTTCGCGATCCTGCTGATCTTCGTCATCGTCACGACCACTTTCAAAAGGGCGCAGCCCGTGGTGACGATCAAGCTGCCGGAGTCCAAGAGCGCCGTGGCGGCGGCGAAATCCGACGAGCCCGTGGTGCTCTCCATCTCGCCCGACGAGCAGCTCTTTCTCGACCAGAAGCCCGTGGCGCTCGACGCGCTGAAGGCGGCGCTCGCGCCCCTGCTCGAGCGTACGCCGCCGCCGCCGCTGGCGCTCAAGGCGGACACGAAAGTGTCCTACGGTTTTTTGATCAAAGTGCTCGACGCCTTGCGTGATGCAGGGGTGAAGGGCAGCATGTCGGCCTTTACAGAAACGAAATAATGATCCTGGAAATAGTGCAATATGGGAACCCCGTCCTCCGCGAAAAAGGGAGGGAAGTGAAGGACGTGGACGACAAGGTGAAGAAGCTCGTCGAGGACATGCTCGAGACGATGCGCGCGGCGAATGGGGTGGGCCTCGCGGCGCAGCAGATCGGCGTGCCGCTCCAGCTCACGGTGATCGACGTGGCCGACATCGAGGACCGCCCGAGCGCCATGTATATCGGCGACGCCGAGGTGAAGCTGGAGGACTACATGCCGCTCGTGCTGCTCAATCCGCAGCTCAAGCTCAGCAAGGACAAGGAGACCGGCAGCGAAGGCTGCCTCAGCTTTCCCGAGCTCACCGCGGACATCACGCGGGCGGCGGGCGTCCGCTGCAAGGCGAAGCGGCTGGACGGTACGGAGATCGAGTTTGACGCCTCCGGGCTGCTCGCCCGCGCGCTCCAGCACGAGGTCGATCATCTTCACGGCATCCTCTTCATCGACCGCATGAACGCGGCGGCGAAAGCCAGCCTGGCGGGGAAGCTGAAGCGGCTGCGAAAGGACGCGGGGAACTAGGCTGTCTCCGCCGCGTCAGTACGTCTTGTAGTGCACGCTCAGCGTGCGGAAGACCTGCGCGGGACTCTGCGCCGCGAAATACACGAGCTCGATGGCCGTGTTGTTCTGGTTCCACTTCCAGCCCACGAGCGTCTGCATCACGTCGCCCTCCGGTTCCTTCTTCCGGGAAATGAGCTGGCCCTGACCGTAGCGCTGCTCCAGCCGTCGCCGCACGTCGCCCATGAAGCCGTCGTACTTCGCCTCGTCCCAATCCTCCTTTTGGTACTGCAGCTCGACCTCCACCAGCTCGCCGCTGACGAAATAGAACACCGTTCGTTTCAGCCCGGCCTGAATAAGGCCCTCCACGTCCCACGCCTCGCGGCCCGCGACCTTCC
>JAYTML010000457.1:0-5815 GCA_043728655.1 Chthoniobacter sp.
GAATTGCTCGCGAGCCCGCACTACGGCGAACGCTGGGCGCGGCACTGGCTCGATGTGGCGCGCTACGCGGACAGCAACGGGATGGAGGGCGATGGCGACCGGTCGAACGCGTATCGCTACCGCGACTTCGTGATCCGCGCGATGAATGAGGACATGCGCTTCGATCAGTTCGTGCGCTGGCAGCTCGCGGGCGATGAGATCGCGCCGGACAAAGAGGACGCCATCGCGGCGACGGGCTTCATCGCGGCGGGCGTCAATGCGGCGCTGCCCGATAAGCTGATGGAGGAGGAAATACTCCGCAACCGCGCCAACGAACTCGACGACATGGTCTCGACGACCGGCCAGGCGATGCTCGGCCTCACGCTCGCGTGCGCCCGTTGTCACGATCACAAATACGACCCGCTGCCGACGCGCGACTACTACCGGATGATGCGCATTTTCAACAGTGGCGACCGCGCCGAGGTGCCGCTCGCGTCGCCCGCCGACGTGAAAGCCGCGAAGGCTGCGCTGGTGAAGTGGCAGAAGGAATCCGACACGGCGGTGAAGGCGCGCGACGAGTGGCTGAAGAATGCGCGCGAGCCGTTCGTGGAGCCATTGCGCGCGGCGAAGATCGCGAAGCTCAAAGCGTCCGAAGACGAGAAGCGTCTCCTCAGCGGGACGCCCGGCGATCCCGAAGCGAAGAAGCTGGGCGACCGGTTCAAGAAGGAGCTCGCCGTGGAGGACGCCGAGTATGTCGCGGCGCTGCCTCCCGAACTCAAGGCGCGTTGGGACGAACTCGACGCTCCCGTGAAAGCGCTCGCGAAGCGAAAGCCGACGGCTTTGCCCACCGCGTTCGCGTTCGCCGACTTTGCGCCGGAGCCGCGCGAGAGCTGGTTCTTTGAGCGCGGCGATTTCATGGCGCGCAAGGAGAAGATGGACCTCGGTTTTCTCACCGTGCTGACGACCGGCAAGACCGCCGACGAATACTGGAAGATCGCGCGCGATGGAAAACTCCGCGACGACAGCACGCAGCAGCGGCGTGCGCTGGCCGAGTGGATGACGGACCTCGATCACGGCGCGGGTGCGCTGCTCGCGCGCGTGATGGTGAACCGCGTCTGGCAGCATCATTTCGGCGATGGCCTCGTGCGCACGGCGAGCGACTTCGGCACGCGCGGAGAGCTGCCCACGCATCCCGAACTGCTCGAATGGCTGACCGGCGAATTCATCCGAAGCGGCTGGAGCGTGAAGCATCTGCACCGGCTCATCGTGAACAGCGCGGCGTATCAGCAGGCATCCGCATTCGATGCGAAAAAGGCGGCCATCGACCCGGAGGATCGCCTGCTCTGGCGCCGGCGTCCGGTCCGGCTCGAATCGGAAATCCTTCGCGACTCGATGCTCGCAGCCGCTGGCACGCTGAACCCGGCTGTCTTCGGGCCGAGCTTTAAGCCGCCGATTCCCGCCGAGGCATTGCAGGCGCGAAACGTGAAGGACCCGTATCCGCGCGACGCGAAGGACGGGCCGGAGACGCGGCGGCGGACGATCTACCTGTTTCACAAACGCGTCGTGCAATATCCGCTCATGCAGGCCTTCGACGCGCCGGACGCTCAGCAAAGCTGCGGCCGCCGCATGAACACGACCGTGGCCCCGCAGGCGCTCGCGCTGCTCAACGACCCGTTCGTGCGAATGCGCGCGGAGGAACTCGTGAAGCGGCTGCAAGCCGATGCGGGTGGCGACGTGGATTCCCAAATCCGACTGGCGTTTCGACTTTGCCTGAACCGCGACGCCGCGCCGGACGAACTGACCGGCGCGCGCGATTTCATCGAAAGCCAAACCGCCGCGCGGAAGCAGCGCGACGCCAAGTCCGCCGATGCCCCGCGTCTCGCGCTCACCGACTTCTGCCAGTCGCTCTTCGGCCTGAACGAATTCATCTACGTTGACTGAATGGCCCTAGACGGCCGAACTGCACGAACGTGCAGCGGACACCGACCGTGTTCCATCCCTTGGTTCAAGGTCGCGAGGCGGGAGCCGCCGTGGCTATTCGCCGAAAATCACAGCCATCTCATAGCAGCCGGGTGAACCGGCGGGAAATTACTTTCGCGCCCGTCGCACCGTGGAGTGTCGGAACGGGGACCGGCGTCGGGGAAAGCAGGACTGCCGCCTGATGGCTGGTCAGTTCTCCTGAAACGCAGGGCTGGCGACGCTGATGTGGATCAGATCGCGCAGACCGCGGCTGGGAGTGCGCATGTCTTTGACGATGGCGTCCACGGCGGCGCGGTCGGTGATGCTCGGCTCGCGGGCGATGGCGTAGGTGAGGAGTTTCTGCGCGAGGGCGCGGGTGAATTGCTCGTGGCGCGCGATGAGCACGCTGCGGAAGTCGGTCACGCCGGTGAATTTCTCGCCGGTGGGCAGGTCGCCGCTGGGATCGATTTTGTGGTCGTTCGCGTAGTTCGCGCGCCAGCCGCCGATGGCGTTGAAGTTTTCCAACGCGAAACCGTAAGGGTCGATCTTGCGATGGCACCCGGCGCAGGTGGCGTTCTCGCGATGTTTGGCGAGCTGCTCGCGGATGGTCGTGGCGCCGCGGGCGTCGGGTTCGAGAAGGGGCACGTCGGGCGGCGGTGGCGGTGGCGTGTAGCCGAGGAGTTTCTGCTGCACGAAGATGCCGCGCACGACGGGCGAGGTGTCCACGCCGTTCGCCGATGCGGTGAGGAACGCGGCTTGGGTCAGCAGTCCGCCGCGCTCGCCTTTCGGCAGCGACACCTGTCGGAGCTGCCCACCTTCCAACGGTGGCAGGCCGTAGTGCAGCGCGAGTTCGCGATTCAGGAACGTGTAGTTCGCGGCGAGGAATTCGCGCGGCGGCAGATTCTTGTCGAGGATGTGGCGGAAGAATGTCTCGGTCTCCGCACGCATCGCGGCGTCGATGTTGTCGCGGAAGAAGCTGACGAAGTCGGTGGAGACCGGCATCACGCCGATGTGGTCGAGGTTCAGCCAGAGGCGGATGAAAGTCTGCACGAACCGCAAACGTCTCGGCAGCCGCTCGGTGTCGTCGTGGGCGTCGTGGGCGTCGTGGGCGTCGTTGTTGTCCGGCGCCGCGGGCATGGTGGCTACAAATCAAGTGAGTTGCCGGATGCACGCCGCGGGCACCGAAGACCGCAGGCTACCGCGTGACGTTCAATCTCACAAACCGCCGCGTCACTCCGATGCCCGTGGGTATCGTCACCTTGATCTGCTGCGTCACGCCATTGTCGCTGAGAATGGTGGGGGCACTTACGCCAGTCGCGCTCCAGCTTCCCGGCGCGAGCGTGTCGCTCCATTCGACGGTGAAAGTCACGCCGTCGGCGAGGGCGGCGAGGCTGCGGGTGTAGGAAACTTCCAGCGTCCCTCCGTTTCGCACAACAGTGGGTTTCGCGCTCGTCGTGGCGTTGGGGTTTTGCCCGGTGGCGAATTCCATGAGGTTGCTTTCGCCGTCGTTGTTCGCATCGGCGAGGTCGGCGGCGTTGCCGGTGCTGGCGATGGTGCCGAAGTATTGATAGCGCCACGCCTGTTGCGCGGTGAGCAGGGTGAGGGTCACGTCGTTGCCGTCGCCGCCGGTGTAGCTGATCTGCCACGGGTAGCCGCTCGCGGTGAAGACATTACCGTCCGGCTTGCCGGAAAAGGTGCCGCTGATCGCGCCCGGGCTGGACTTGTTCAAAATGACGAATGTGGTGCCGGGCACGAGACCGGGGCTGGCGATCACGTCGACCGCGCCGCCGAGCGTGACGGTGCCTGCGGCGGTGAGCTGATCGTATTGTGTGCCGACCGCCGGGCCATCGAGCTGGACCTGATACGTGCCGCCGCTGCCCAAGGTGACGCTGCCACTCGTGCTCGCCGCGCCGTGCGGCGCGAGGACGGCGGCGGTTGTCGTGATGCTGCTCGTGAGACTGCCGCTGAGCGCGAGCCTGCCGGCGCTGATCACGGTCGCGCCGTTGTAAGTGCTGGCTCCGGCGAGCGTCAGCGTGCCCGCGCCGGATTTTGTCAGCCCGCCGTCGCTGGCGGCCCCGCTCTGCAATGGCTGCGCGATGGTGATGTCGAAGCCGTTCGTGTCCATGCGCGCTCCGCCGGTTTTGATCTGAGCCGCAGTCAGCCCCTGCATGAACGTCGCACTGCTCGCGGTGGGCTTGAGCGTGCCGCCGTTGAAGTAGAACGTGCCGAACGTGTCCGTCCCGGCGTCCTGCGTGATTTGGTTCACGTTCAGGGAACCGCCGTTGAGGTTGTATTCGCCGCGCCGCGGTGCGGTGTTGGTCGCGGTCGTGCGCGCCATGTTCAACCCGCCAGACACAGTGACAGCGCCGCCGTTCTGCGTGACGCGGCCCGCGGCGTTGCGGCCCGCGGCGGGAGCACCGGTCAGTTTCAGTCCGCCATTCACGGCGAGAGTCCCGCTGCCGCCGACCGTCATCGTGCTGTAGATGTTGTCGCCCGCGACCTGATTGGAAATCGTCGCCGCGCCGCTCACGGACAGAATTCCGCCGCTGAGATTGAAATCGCCAGCGCCGTTGCCGGTGTAGCCGTTGTTCAAAGTGAGCGCCGTCGCGTTGATCGTGCCGTTGGTTTGGTTGAACACGCAATTGCCAGCGCCGTCGTTGCCGTTGCCGACGAGGATCGATCCAAAACGGCTCGTTCCACTGCTGTCGTAGTTCACGATCCCGATCGCGCTTCCGCCCAAGGTCAGCGTCGCCCCGGTCGCGGGCGCCACTGAGCCGCTGCCGGTGATCGCGAGCGTGCCGCCCGTGACGCTGAAGCCCGCCGTGGTCGTGCTCGCGCCGCTGACGCGCAGCGTGCCCGCATTCACCACGACCGAGCCGCTCGCCGTGTGCGGGCCATTGATGTCGAGCACGCCCGCACCGCGCATCGTGAGCGTGCCACTGCCGCCGAGTGTGCCGGTCACGGTCACGGTGTCATTGCTCGTGCCTCCGACGGTCAGCGCGCCGCCGAGCGTGACGGGCGCCGCGAGCGAGTAGGCGATGCCGCCGCTGTTGATGTCGAAAGTCGCGCCGTTCGTGAAGCTGAGCGAGCCGCCGGTGATGCTCGTGCTCCCGCTGCCGGAGCCATTCAGCGCGAGCCGTTGCAGCGTGAAGCTTCCGCCGATGTCGTTGTTCGCCGCGATGCTGCCACTCGGTGTGAGGCCGGTGAAGAAGTCGATCTTCGTGGCCGCGTTGCTCGCTGGCGGGACGCCGAGGTTCCAGCTTCCGCCATTGCTCCATCCGCCGCTCGAAAGTCGGCTCCACACAAACGTCGGCACGCTCGCCGCGCTCTTCGGATCGGTGCCAGCCTGGAACTCGACGGAGTTCTTCACGCCATCGCCGTCGGGGTCCGCGTCCGCACCGATGATGAGCGGATCGGAAACGCCCGGCCAGTTCGACGCCTGCCACGCCGCGAACCCAGGCGTGGCGGTCGTGACCGTGACGGCGAGATCGCGCGACGCATCGCCCAGCGAGTTCGTTCCGGTGAGCCGCAGCACGTAGTTCCCCGCAGCGGAGAAAGTGATGCTCGTGCTCGGCGATGCCGCATTCGCAAAAGTCGCCGTGCCCGGTCCGCTCACGAGGCTCCACTGCACACTCGTCACGGACGCGACCGTTGCATTTGGCACGAGCGGGATGTCGAGCCCCGCAGTGGTGATCGTGCCTGGATTTACGAGCGGCAGAGATTGAAAGGCAAAGTCAACCGTGAGGCGCGGCCGTTCGGTGGTGACCGCGTGCTCGTTGCTCTTGAGGTTGGTGAAAGTGTTCTCCGATCCCGCCTCCGACGCAGGCGAGAGCACGATGAGATTGAGCGGCGTGTTTGCCGTCACCGCCGACTGCGC
>JAYTML010000458.1:0-3813 GCA_043728655.1 Chthoniobacter sp.
GCGGTGTCGAGGAAGATGAACGGATTGTCGCCCACCCAGCCGCGCTTGCCGCCGCTGAAACGCAGCTCCGGTTTCAGCCCGAGATGATCGCAAATCCAGCCGACCGAGTTCTTCACGTGGCAGTAGTCGAAGGTGCCGAGATTGTAGATCTGCACGCGGTGCAGCGCCTCCGCCGCGGTGCCCGCGCGGATGACGTGGAGCACGGCGTCGAGGCAGTCGCCGATGTGCAGATATGATTTGCGCTGCGAGCCGTCGCCGAGCACCTCGAGGTAGTCCGGGTGGGCGAGAAGCTGCCTGTAGAAATCGAAGACGTGGCCGTGCGTGTAGCGCTCGCCGAGGATCGAGACGAAGCGAAAGATGTAAGCCTCGAAGCCGAATCCTTCGCAGTACGCGGAGATCATGCCTTCGCCCGCCATCTTCGATGCACCGTAGAGCGAGGTCTGCACGGGAAAGGGCGCGTCCTCGGGCGTCGGGACGATTTCGGCTTCGCCATAGACCGAGCCCGTCGAGGAAAAGGCGATGCGCTTAATGCCGTTGGCGCGCATGGCTTCGAGCACGTTGAAAGTCGCGATCGTATTCTGCTGGAGATCGCGGCCGGGATGCTCGAGGCCAAAGCGGACGTCGGCGTTCGCCGCGAAGTGGAAGACGATGTCGCACTCTGCCATCGCGGCGGTCAGCGCGGCGGCGTCGAGATTGTCGCCGCGCACAAGCTGGAAGGACGGATGCCTTTTCGCCTGCGCTAGAAAGCGCTCCTGACCGGTGGAGAAATTGTCCCACGCCACGACTTCGCAGCCGTCGGCGAGCAGACGATCGACGAGACTGCTGCCGATGAAGCCGGCACCGCCGGTGACGAAAGCGCGCATCGGATTACGCCTGCGCCGCGGCGGGCGCATTCTCAAAGGACTCGGACTTCGCCGGAGCGGCGCCGGCGGCGCGGGAGCGCTCGATCTCCGCCATCGGATCGATGCGCGTGAAGCGCAGCTTTGCGCACACTTTCAGCCAGGAGACCGGGTCGCCGAAGAGCGAGACTTTCTTCCCCTCCTTGAACGAGCGCGAACGGTAGTTCACCGGAAGCTCGATCGGCTGGTAGCCTTTGCGCAGCAGCTTGATGAGCAGCTCGTAGTCGAAGTCGAAGCGGTTGCATTCAAAGCGGAGCCCGTGGAGACAGTCGCGGCGGAAGACCTTGAACATGGTGAACGGATCGCGGAGGCGCTGGAGGAAGAGGACGTTCACGAGCGTGGTGAAAAACCAGTGCCCGAGGTTCAGCGCGAAGCTCATCAGCGGCTGGCCGGAGAACTCGCGCATCTTCCACGCGCTGCCGCCGTGGCGGGCGCCCAGCGTGAAGGCGGCGCGGCCCGAGACGAGCGGCTCCAGCAGCGCGTCGTAGTCTTCGAGGTCGTATTCGAGGTCGGCGTCCTGGATGAGAATGAAGTCGCCGCTGGCGTGGGCGAGCCCGGTGCGGACGGCGTGGCCTTTGCCGCGCGGGCGGTCTTCGAGCACGAGCCGGACGCGCGGGTGATCCTGGTATTTCAGCGCCAGCTCGCGGGTGCCGTCGGTCGAGTTGCTCTCGACGACCACGACTTCGACATCGAGGCCGGGCAGCTCCTTGGCTAGGACGGATTCGAGGAGCGGCTGAAAGGTCGCCGCCTCATTGAAAGCGGGGATGACGACCGAGACCGTGCGCTTTTCCGCCAGCTCGGTTTTACGCGCGAAGACCATCATTCCGCTCGCTACCACGCGGCGGGATTTCTTTCGCATCCCCTCGGGAAGCAAGGCGGAGACAAAGCGCACAAGCGGCGTGACGACCGGGACTGGGAAGCGCTCGAAGTGCTTCGCGACGTAATCGAACGTGAGGATTTTCCAGCCGGGCCGGACGACGACCTGATGGTAGCCGGTGCGGAAAAGCGCGGTCTCGAGCGTCTGCGGATCGAAGTAGGTGAGATGCTCCGGCTTGAACTCCATCCAGTTTCTCCGCAGCAGCTTCGCCGACCAGGAGTGGAGCGAAGGCGTGGCGATGAAGATGCCGCCGCCGGGTTTCAGCAGGCGATGAATCTCGGTGAGGAAGGCGATGGGATCGCGCACATGCTCGATGACATCCGAGAGCACGCAGAGATCGAACTGCCCGCCAGCCAGCTCGGCCTTTTCGAGTTCGCCGCAGACGACTTCGCCACGCTGGAGCCGCGCGCGGGCCTGCTCGCAGGCGGCGGGCGCGTATTCCACGCCGGTGACGTGATAGCCCGCGGCCTCGGCCTCGACGAGAAAGTCGCCGTCGCCGCAGCCGATCTCCAGCAGCCGGCCGCCGACCTCGCCGGTGTAGCGATGAATCTCGGAAAGGTACTGCCGCGCAGTGGCGCGTTTCATTTCACGCGTGGAGGCGCGGCCCTCGTCGCTCTCTGCGCCGAGGAAGTAGTCGGCGCTGTAGATGGCTCCGAGCTCGGTGTCGCTCGGCTGGGGGTTGGAAAAAAGGAGTTCGCAGTCGGCGCAGCGGACGAGCCGGTAGCCTTCGTGGGAAAAGGCATAGCGGAGCCGGGAGCTGGCGCAGAGCGGACACTCGGTGCGGTTTAGGGAGCCGTCGTTCATGGGTAGGTCGTGCGAGAATCTCTCACATCTGAAATAGCCGGAACCATGCCAGCGTCCTGGGCGGGGATGCCTACATTCCTAATCTTGATCCTAATCTTAATCTTAATCCCGCCCGGACGGCTCAGTCCTGGACCGCTGCGCGCTCCGCTTGCCGATTAAGATTAGGATTAAGATTAAGATTAAAAGCCGGAGACCGGGCCGCACCTTTCAGCAGCCATACGGCGCAGCCCAGCGTGGCGAGGAGACCGGCGAGCGCCACGTAGAGCGCCGGTGTGAGGAGGCGCGGCCAGTATTCAAACTCGATCCGGTAGGTGCCGGCGGCGGGCAGCGCCACGCCTTTGAAAATGTGGTTCACGCGAAGCACCGGCGCGGGCTGCCCGTTGATTCGGACGCGGAAATTGTCCGGCACGAAGGACTCCACCAGCACGGCGAGCCCGGCGGACGGCGCATCGAGCGTGAAGGTGGTCGTGTTCGCGGTGAGCCGGTAGTCGCGAGCGGCGGCGATGGTGCGAGTGGCCTGGTCGGCGGGCAGGGCGGGTGTGGCGGGCTCGTTTTCCAGGATCGCCGCGAAGGGCCGGCCGTCGCCGCCTTTGATCCACCCGCCGAGCGTGCGCGGGTCGGTGTAGCGCGCCACCCGGTCGGTGAAGAACGCCCGCGGCCAGGCGCTTTCGCTTTCAAAGACTTCGAGATCGACGGAGAGGATCTTTTTCAATCCCGGAGCGGGTTCCCCCGATCCCGCGGCCGAGCCGAGGTAGTAGCGCACATTCATGGCGTCGTAGAGCGCGCGGTATTCCGGGAGGCGGCTCTTGGTCAGCGCCGGCCACCACATCGACATCCAGGGGATTCCGACGGCCTCATACCATTGGGCGAGCGCCTTGGTGACCACGGCATCCGCTCCGGCCGGCCCTTCGAGTCGCGTCACGATGTTGAAACCGGGCCGCAGGTTTTCGCCGAGGCCGAGCGTCCGCCCCGGTTCCTGCTGACGCGCACGCACTGCCTCGACCGCCGGCGAGGACGCCTGCAGATCCACGCGCGCCTGCGGGTTCATCACGTATATGTCGAATTTCGTCTCCAGCCACATCGCGTGGCGAAAGTGGAACCCGCAGAAAAAGAGCACGATCCAAAGCCCATTCGCCAGCGCTGATCCGCGGCCCAGCGCGAGCCGGCGCGCGAACCACGGGAGGAGCGCCACACCCGCGAAAAGCACGGGCGCATAGCCGCGGAAGAACGGGC
>JAYTML010000459.1:0-7815 GCA_043728655.1 Chthoniobacter sp.
CCACCCGAAAAGCTCCTTCGCCTTGGCCGTGTAACTCTCATCCTTCGTCGCCTTGCCCAGCAGAAAAGCCGCGATCGCGCCCGGCCCGTTCACGCACGCATTCTTCGAGCGGTTGTCCACCTTCCACCAAAGCCCGCCGCCCAAGTCCGGCGACGCCGCCCGCTCATAGCACAGGTCGAAGTTCAATCGCGCGGTCTTGAGAAACGCCGCATCCCCCGAGAGCAGATGCGCCCGCGTGCAGGCGATCACCATCCACATGATGTCGTCGTTGTAATCATTGCGCCTCCAATCCTCGCCATGATCGGCCACGAAACCGCGAAAGAGATGCGTGAACATCTCCATGTGCCGCGGGTTCTTCGTCCGTTCGTAGGCATCCAGCACCATCTCCATCTGCTCGGCCCGCATCCAAAACGACACCTTCCCGCCATCCGTGGATTCCAAAAACCAAGCGCGCCCATTCTCCACCCGATAAAAGGCCTTCGCATGCGCCTCAAACATCGCATCCGCATCCGCCCCCGTGAACGCCCGCGCCGTCCCCAGCAGACACGACATCACGACGCAAAACAGCACCGCCCAACCTGCGTGCATGCGACGGTGCGGTTGAAATGCCCGGCCTTGATCTGGCGATAGTCTCATGGTGGTCGAATGGAGTTCCGCGTTTCGCCCGACGCGCCCGCATTGAGTGGAATGCGCATGCACTGGGCGGGGAACGTGTTTGCTGCGCGGCATTTCTATTTCGCAGGCGGCATTAGTCGAGCGCGCGCTTCTGTCGCCGTCGTTGCCTCACGGAAGGGGTTCCTCCCTCGTCCCCCTCGTTCCGCGACTCCATCGCGGCACGCACTTGTCCCCGCAATTCCATTGCGACAGCCTCCGCCCCATGCGCAGCCGCTACCGCATCAACGAGCCGGATGCCGCGCATTTTATCACTTCGACGGTCATCGAGTGGCTCCCCGTCTTCACCACCGGCGGGTGTTGCGACGTGCTCATCCGCTCCTTTGAGCATTGCCGCCAGCACAAAGGACTGCGCCTCCACGCCTGGGTCATCCTCGACAACCACTTCCACACCATCGTTTCCGGTCCGGAGCTGGCGGACACCATCCGCGACTTCAAACGCTTCACCGCCCGCATGATCCTCGCCCAGCTTCAGGCCGAAGGGCGCGAGTGGCTGCTCAACCAGCTCGCCTACTTCCGCGCCGCGCATCGCAAGGCGACCGCCGAGCATCAGGTCTGGCAGGAGGGCCTGCATCCGCAGGCGATCACCAGCGACGAGATGATGGAGCAGAAGCTCACGTATCTGCACAACAACCCGGTGAAGCGCGGCCTAGTCGCGTCACCGGAGCACTGGCGCTACTCCTCCGCGCACGAATGGCTGCCGGGGGCGATTCCGGTGCTGCGTTGCGACCCGTGGCGGTGATGGGGGCGAAGAAAACGCGAGCCTCCATCTCCCCTTCCCGCACAACTCCCACCTCTCGTGCCGAAACTCCATTTCGGCACGCACATGTCTGGGCAATTCCATTGCCGGCGGTTGGCAAGTCTGCGTGCTGGCCGGGCAGAGGCGATAGAATCGCGCAGACAAGTGCGTGCCGCGATGGAGTCGCGGAACGAGACGAAACGGGTGCACAACTCCGTACATCGAAACAAAGAAACAAAAAGCCGCCCCGGTTTCCCGGGGCGGCTTCGTGATTCTAGCGGACTAAGCGAGACGCTTACTTCTTCTTCGCAGCCTTCTTCGCAGGCGCGGCCTTCGCAGCGGCGCGCTTTTCCTCGATCGCGGCCTGGGCGGCGGCGAGGCGGGCGACGGGGACGCGGAAGGGCGAGCAGCTCACGTAGTTCAGGCCGAGTTTGTGGCAGAACTTCACGCTGTCGGGATCGCCGCCGTGTTCGCCGCAGATGCCGAGCTTGATGTTCGGACGGCTGCTGCGGCCTTTCTCGACCGCGATGCGCATGAGCTGGCCGACGCCGACGGTGTCGAGCGTGGCGAAGGGGTTCTTCTTGAACACTTCGTTCTCGATGTAGGGCATCATGAAGTTGCCCATGTCGTCGCGGCTGATGCCGAGCGCGGTCTGCGTGAGGTCGTTCGTGCCGAAGCTGAAGAACTCGGCGCTGGTCGCGATTTCGTCGGCGGTCAGGGCGCCGCGCGGGACTTCGATCATGGTGCCGACGAGGTAGTCGAACTTCACTTTCTTCTCGGCCATGACCTGCTTGGCGACGCGGTGGACGATCTCGGCCTGGAGATCGAATTCCTTCCGGAATCCGACGAGCGGGATCATGATCTCGGGCTTCACTTTGATCTTCAGTTTCACCACGTCAGCGGCGGCCTCGAAGACGGCGCGGGCCTGCATTTCGGTGATCTCGGGATAAGCGATGCCGAGGCGGCAGCCGCGGTGTCCGAGCATCGGGTTGAACTCGTGGAGGTCCTTCACGCGCTGCGCGATTTTCTCGGAGCTGATGCCGATCTTTTCCGCGAGACCCTGCTGCGAGGCGTGGTCGTGCGGGAGGAACTCATGGAGCGGCGGATCGAGGAAGCGGATCGTGGCCGGGAAGCCCTTGAGCGCTTTGAAGATGCCGGTGAAATCCTTGCGCTGATACGGCAGGAGTTTCTTGAGCGCGGCGATGCGGTCCTCGGTCTTGTCGGCGAGGATCATTTCGCGCATGGCGTCGATGCGGTCGCCCTCGAAGAACATGTGCTCGGTGCGGGTGAGGCCGATGCCGACGGCGCCAAACGCGAGCGCGTTTTCGGTCTGCTCGGGGTTGTCGGCGTTCGTGCGCACGTCCATGCGAGTGGCCTGCGCGCACCACTTCATGAGCTGGTTGAAGGCGGCGAATTTCTCCGTCTTCTGCGCGCGCTTATCGCCGTGAATGGTGCCGGTGATGATCTCGCTCGGCTGGGTGGCGAGCTGGCCGCCATAGACGACGCCGCTGGTGCCGTCGATCGAGAGGAAGTCGCCTTCCTTGAAGGTCTGGCCGGCAACCGTGACGGTCTTGGCCTTGTAGTCGATCTGCAGCTTGCTCGCGCCGCAGATGCAGACCTTGCCCATCTGCCGCGCGACGAGTGCCGCGTGCGAGGAGACGCCGCCCTTTGCGGTGAGGATGCCCTCGGCGGCGATCATGCCGCGGAGATCTTCCGGCGACGTTTCGTTGCGGACGAGGAGGACTTTTTCGCCCTTCTCGGCAGCAGCCGCAGCGCGGTCGGCGTTAAGATAGATCTTGCCGGATGCGGCGCCCGGACCGGCGGGGAGGCCGGTGGCGAGGGCCTTGGCCTTCTTCACGTCAGCGACGTCGAAGATCGGCGCGAGGAGCTGGTCGAGCTGGTCGGCGGGATTGCGAAGCACCGCGGTCTCCCAGTCGATGAGCTTCTCCTTATACATATCCATGGAGAACTTCAGCGCGGCCGCGGCGGTCCGCTTGCCATTGCGCGTCTGGAGCATGAAGAGCTTCCCTTCCTGCACCGTGAACTCCACGTCCTGCACGTCCTTGAAATGCTTCTCGAGCGTCGCGCGGACTTTCATCAGCTCGGCATACGATTTCGGCATCTGCTTCTTCAGCTCCGACACCGGCTCCGGCGTCCGCACGCCAGCGACGACATCTTCGCCCTGCGCGTTGATCAAAAACTCGCCGTAGAATTCGTTCGCGCCGTTCGCCGGATTGCGGGTGAAAGCGACGCCGCTGCCGGAGGTCTCGCCGGTGTTGCCATAGACCATCGCCTGCACGTTGACCGCTGTGCCCCACTCCTGCGGGATGTTGTATTTCCGGCGATAAACGATCGCGCGATCATTCATCCAAGAGCCGAACACCGCGCCCGCCGCGCCGCGGAGCTGGTCCCACGGATTGTTCGGGAACGCCTTGCCCGTGCGCTCTTTGACGAGCCCTTTGAAGCGCTTCACGAGCTCCTGATAGTCGGCGGCCACGAGCTTCGAATCGTCGATGTCGTGCTGGCCGTATTTCTCGTCCTTGTAGTGCTCGATGAGCGCCTCGAACGGATCGTGATCCTCGCCCTCGCGCTTCTGCACGCCCATCACCACGTCGCCATACATCTGGATGAAGCGGCGGTAGCAATCCCACGCGAACCGCTCGTTGTTCGTCGCCTTGACCAGCGCGAGCACGGTCTCGTCGTTGAGGCCGAGGTTGAGGATCGTGTCCATCATGCCCGGCATCGAGTCGCGCGCGCCGGAGCGGACGGCGACGAGGAGCGGGAAGCCCTTCGAGTCGCCGAACTTGTAGCCCATGATCTTCTCCATGTTGGCCACGCCCTTTTCCATCTCGGCCTGCATGGTCGCAGGATAGGTCTTCTTGTGCTCGTAAAAATAGGTGCAGACCTCCGTCGTGATCGTGAAGCCGGGAGGCACGGGCAAACCGATGCGCGTCATCTCCGCGAGATTCGCGCCCTTGCCGCCGAGGAGCGGCTTCATCGAGCCGTCGCCGTCGGCTTTGTTGTCGCCCCACGTATAGACGTATTTCGGGGCTTTGGTGGATTTGGTGGATTTGGTTTTGGTTGCCATGAGTGGTTGGAGTTTGAGGTTTGGAAAATCTTACGCAGCCCGTTGCGGCTGGGCCGGGTTCATCGGCGGGGCGGCATTTGCCACCGTGGCCGGTCTCGGGGAAAAGAGCCGCGCTGTATGCCACACCGCGCCAGCCCCCGCCAAGCGATTTTTCCAGACGACGGGTTTCCCGGGCGGAAATCGACGGCTGCCCTCGTTCCCGGAGACGATGAAAGAAGTTTTGCGCGTTCCGCGGTCGTTGGGCCGCGCGCGGGAGCGCTCGGTGGGCGCGCAGGAGCGCTTGGCTCCGACGCCCGGGCGGGTTCCTGTCAGTCCCGGTGGTACGGGTGCCCCGCCCGGATCGTGCAGGCGCGGTAGAGCTGCTCCAGCGTGAGCACCAGGGCCATCTCATGCTGGAGCGTGAGCTTGCTCAGCGCCCAGCGCCAGCCCGCCGCCTGCCGGACGGCATCGGTGTGGCCGTCCGCACCGCCGATGAGAAAGGCCAGGTCGCGCGGGCCGTGCATCTCCCAGTCGGCCAGCTTCTCCGCCACGCCGCGGGAGGTGACGTGATCGCCCCGCTCATCCAGAACGATGCGAAACATCCCCTTCGACCGCTCCAGCAGCGCCAGGCTCTCGCCGGCCTGCGTCGTCGCTTTCAAATAATGCAGTTCCGCCGGCACGTAGGGCCGCAGCCGCGCCGCATACTCCTCCAAGCCGCTGCGGGCGAAATCGAGCTTCGGCTTGCCGATGACGAAAATGTGAAAGCGCATGGAATCCCAGCTCAACCGAGAATCGGCTACTTCCGCCGTCCGGATTTTTTCCGCTTATCGTCGAAGACCCGCTTTTTTCTCCCCTCCGCCGCCGCCGGCGCCGCCGCCACGGGCTCGCCGACGGGGACGAAGTCGATCTGGCGCTTGTAGGCGTCCACGCGGGAGACGATGACCTGGAGGGCGTCGCCGGTCTTGTAGATGCGCTTGGATTTGCGCCCGATGAAGCGGAGGCGCACGGAGTCGAATTCGTAGAAGTCGTCGGCCAGGGAGCTGACGTGGATGAGGCCGCTGACGAGGACATCGGGCAGCTCGACGGAGAGTCCGTAGCTGCGGACATCGACGACGTTGGCGCGAAACTGGTCGGGTTTCTTCGAGGCGAGCTGGCGGAGAAAGAACTCCATTTTCTTCAGCATCGTGGAGTCTTTCTCCGCGTCGGCGGAGGTGCGCTCGGTGGTGGAGATGTGCGTGGCGAGCTCGGAGAGTTCGCCGATGGAGCCCATGCGCTCGCGGGCGAGGCCGCGATGGACGAGCAGGTCGGCGTAGCGGCGGATGGGGCTGGTGAAATGGGTGTAGTTGACCTTCGCCAGGCCGTAGTGGCCGATGGGCTGGGTGCCGTACACGGCGCGCTTGAGGCTTTTGAGCAGCGCGAGCTTGATGGCGTATTCCTCGGGCGAGCCTTTGGTGCTCGCGAGGAGCTTTTGCAGCTCGCGGCGCTGGGTGATGTCGCCTGCGCGAAAGCCGTAGGTCGCGGCGAGCGTGCGGAAGTCATTGAGACGGTCGGTGTCCGGGTCTTCGTGAATGCGATAGACGGCGGGCGTGTTGCGGTCCTTGAGTTCCTTGGCCACGACCTCATTGGCGGCGAGCATGCATTCCTCGATGAGCTGGTGGGAGATGTCGTTTTCCACCTTCTCGAGCCGCTCGGCGCGGCCTTCGTTGTCGAGCCAGATTTTCACCTCGGGGAACTCCAGGTCGAGCGAGCCGGCGGCGAAGCGGTTCTTTCGGAGCAGCGACGCCAGCTCCCACGCGACGTGGACGCGGTCGCGCAGCTCGGGCGTGACATTCAGCGGCACCGGCGCGGAGTCGAGATGCACCGTGCCGCCGCGCTCGTAGTTCGGCGTGGGCGGCGGCGTGCGGTTTTCCAAAATGGCGAAGGCCTGCCGGTACGTGAGCCGCGCGGCGCTTTTGATCACGGTGCGGGCAAAGCGCGTCTTGCGGACCTTCCCGTGCGCGTCGAACTCGATGAACGCGGAGAACGTGAGCCGCTCGACGCCGGGCTTGAGCGAGCAGATTCCATTGCTCAGCCGCTCGGGGAGCATGGGGATGACGCGGTCGGCGAGATACGTGGAATTGCCGCGGGCGCGCGCCTCCTTGTCCAGCGCGCCGCCGGGCCGGACATAGTGCGAGACATCGGCGATGTGGACGCCGAGGTGCCAGCCATTCGCGGTGCGCTCGACGTTGATCGCGTCGTCGAAATCCTTCGCGTCATCCGGGTCGATGGTGATGACGAAACCGCCGCGCAGATCCTCGCGGCGCGCGATTTCCTCGGCGGGGATCGTCTCGGAAATCCGGTCAGCCTCGCGCTCGACGGAGGCGGGAAAACTGAGCGGCAGATTGTGCTTCCGGATGACGGAGAGCATGTCCACGCCCGGCGCGCTGGCCGGCCCGAGCACCTCGATGATCTCGCCCTCGGGATTGACGTGGCGGTTTTCCCACTCGTCGAGCCGCACGACCACCTTGTCCCCCACCCTCGGCATCGGCGCGCGGGCGCCGCGCGGGGCGCGCTGGCCGCTCACGCCGCGTGGCGATTTCCCCACCTCCGGCGACTCCATGCCCACGCTGCCGGCGGCGGGCCGGACGTAGATGTCGTGCTGGAGGCGCGAGTCGTCGGGGATGACGTAGAAGAATTTCTTCGAGCATTGCAGCGTGCCGACGACGGTCGCATTCACGCGCTCCAGGACTTTGACCACGCGGCCCTCGATGGTGCCGGCGCGCTGGCGGTGGCCTTCGTGCATGGCGCGGGCGACCACTTTGTCCCCGTGCATGGCGGTGCCGAGATTCACGGCAGAGATGAAGATGTCCTTTTCCCCCGGCTTGGAGCTGAGCAGGTGCGCATTGCCGCCGCTGTGGACCTGGAGCGTGCCGGTGATGAGATCGGCAGTCTGCGGGAGCACGTAGCGGTCGTCGCGGATGCGCGCGATTTCACCGGCGTTTTCCATTTCGATCAGCATCTCTTTCAAAACGGCGCGCTTCTCGTGCGGCCACTTGAGCGCCTGGCTGAGGCCGACTTTGTCGAGCGGACGGTAGCCGGGGGTTTGGAGTTGGCGGAGGATGCGTTCGCGCAGCGGGAGAGATTTCACGCCGCGATTCCTAGCGCGCCCGTTTGCGCTCCGCGAGGAGAGAAAAATTTGCCGCCCGGCCGCAGTCAGCCGTGGGAGCGACCGTTCCTGGCATAGCGCGGGAGCAGCACGGAGGGTTCGATCGTGACGTCGCCATACTCCTCCTCGCTATGCGGTGGTGGCGGCGGTGCTGGCGCTGGCGCGGGCGCGGGAAGGGATACGATAGTGGGC
>JAYTML010000460.1:0-5347 GCA_043728655.1 Chthoniobacter sp.
TTTCACGACGCCGAGCCCATCCACTCGCGCGACCTCCGCCGCGTCACGGCCCACCGCCTTTTCAGCATCGCCGACCGCCTCGGCGCGGAGGTCTGCAAGAGCCTGCGCCTCGGCGAGCCCGACTGCCCCGAGGCCCGCGCCGAGCAGATCGTCCACGAGTTTCTCCACACCATCCCGCTCGTCCGCGCCCAGCTCGCCACGGACATCGCCGCCGCCTTCGACGGCGACCCCGCGGCCGGCGGATTCGACGAGATCATTCTCTCGTATCCGTACCTCGAGGCCATCGCCATCCAGCGCTGCGCCCACCTGCTCTACTGCCACCAGCTCCCGCTCATCCCGCGCATGATGACCGAGTGGGCGCACTCCCGCACCGGCATCGACATCCATCCCGGAGCGCACATCGACTCCCACTTTTTCATCGACCACGGCACAGGCGTCGTTATCGGCGAGACCGCCGTCATCGGCCAGCACGTGAAGCTTTACCAGGGCGTCTCCCTCGTCGCGCGCTCGCTCTCAGGCGGCCAGCTCCTCAAGGGAAAAAAGCGGCACCCCACCGTCGAGGACGACGTCACCATCTACGCCGGCACCACCATCATCGGCGGCGACACCGTCATCGGCGCCGGCAGCACCATCGGCGCGAACGTCTTCCTTACCCACAGCGTCCCGCCGCGCTCGCTGGTCGTGTACGAGGAAAACTCGCTGCGCATTCTGGATAAGGAAAAGCGCCCCGAGGAGTGGGTGGCGGATTGGGTGATTTAGGAAAGGCGACGCTTCCGAAATGGCGGGGGTTTTTTCATTCGCGGGGGTGCGGTAATTGGCTCCGGGTTTTTCCGCCGGAGCTTGCCAGCGAGGTTGGAAGTCGCCGCCGAAACCCTGATTCTGTCATGTCTTTGGAAACGATGGCTTTTCCCAAAAGCATCCATTTCACGCCTGAGGCACACGTCCAATTGGGTTTCTGACGGAATTGTTATCGAACACGCTATTCGCGACTACTCATCAATTACCTTTCAGTGCTTCTACTACGACAGGCTGAGGTCGGAGCTTGAAAAACGGGGATACGTCGTTTTGTGAAAGCGTGGAGACTTGCCGCTCTCCGCATCACGCCTTAGCCTCCGCGCCATGAACGAACTCGTCTTTGAAGTCATCCAGGAAGAAGACGGCGGCTTCGTCGCGGAAAGCCTCGGCGAAAGCATCGTCACCGAAGGCGATACGTGGGAGGAATTGCGGAGCAACGTCCAGGAAGCGGTGCGCGGCTTCTATTTCGACCAACCGGAAAAACTTCCGACGCGTCTCCGGCTCCACCTTGTCCGCGACGAAGTGCTCGCCTGCGTGTGAAACTGCCGCGCGATCTCGACGGACGCACGCTCGTTAAGATGCTCTGCCGCGACTGGGGCTATCGCTTCGTCCATCAGGAGGGCAGCCACATCATTCTCCAGACCGACACTCCGACGCACCAGCGCCTCCCCGTGCCGGATCACTCGCCGCTGCGCGTCGGGACGCTCAGTGCGATCCTGCGTCTCGTCGCCACGCACCACGGCGTTGACCGCGAGGCGATATTGCGCGGGTTGTGATTTACTTGGATTACAACGCCACCACCCCGCTCGCGCCGGAGGTTCTCGATGCGATGCGCCCATATCTGGAGCGGCATTTTGGCAATCCATCGAGCATCCACGCCGCTGGGCGCGAGGCGCGCGCGGCCATTGATGATGCGCGCGACCGGCTCGCCGCGATGCTCGGCGCGAAGCCGCATGAGATCATCTTCACCGGCGGCGGCACGGAGTCGGACAACCTCGCCATCATCGGCCTCGCGCGGGCGAACGCGGCGCGCGGAAAGCATCTCGTCACCTGCGCCTCCGAGCACCACGCCGTGCTCCATGCGTTCGAGCATTTGGAAAAAAAGGAAGGCTTCCGCGTGAACTGGCTGCCGGTGGATCGCGGCGGTCGCATCGACCTTGCGCAGCTCGCCGACGCGCTTACGCCCGAGACCACGCTCGTCTCGATCATGTCCGCGAACAACGAAACCGGCACCCTCCAGCCCGTCCGCGAAATCGCGGCGCTCTGCCGCGAGCGTGGCGTCCTTTTCCACAGCGACGCCATCCAATCCTTCGGCAAGGAGCCGCTCGCCGCTCGCGAGTTCGACGCCCTCTCGCTCACCGCCCACAAATTCCACGGCCCCAAAGGCGCGGGCCTCCTCTACCTCGGCGCGGGCCACAGCATCGAGAGCCTCCAGCACGGCGGCTCCCACGAAAACCAACGCCGTCCCGGCACCGAGAACACCGCCGCCATCGTCGGCCTCGCCCGCGCCGCCGAACTCGCGCTCGCCAGCATGGAAGCCGAGCGCCCGCGGCAGGCCGCGCTCCGCGAGCGGCTCTGGCAGGGCATTCGCGACGCTTTCCCCGCCGCCGAGCGCAATGGCGACCCCGGCCAGGCGCTCGCGAATACGCTCAACGTCAGTTTCCCCGGCCTCGACGGCGAAAGCCTCCTCATCAATCTCGACCTCGCCGGCATCTGCGCCTCCAGCGGCTCCGCGTGCATGGTCGGATCGATCATGGCGTCGCACGTTCTGCTCGCGATGGGCGTCGCGCCCGAACTGGCCCGCGCCACCGTCCGCTTCTCCCTCGGCAAAGAAACCACCGCCGCCGAAATCGAGACCGCCATCAGCCGCCTGCCCGCGATCTTCGCCCGGCTAGCGCCCGAACCGTTGTAGAAGCCGGGGGCGGGCTTTCAATAAGGGCGCGCGCCTCCGCTCCGCGCGGAGCGAGAAACCGCCGGAGGGATGCGCTCCTGCGCGTCCCCATCTTTTCGGGAGCGGCGCGTTGTCCCGGAGCCGTGCCGAGATCCCCAGCCGCCGGTCGCGCTGCGCGACCGCACGGATGTCAGGGAACCCGCGGGAGCGGGCCCCTCCGGGGTCGGCTCACTGCCGCGGCGGTCCTTCGCGTGCGTTTCCCCCTGTCCGCGAAAACCGCAGGCGCGGCGAAACTTTGTCTTGCAAAGCGGGCTTTGCCGCGCAAAGTCCCCCTCATGCAGACCCGCTCCGACGCCGAGGAACACCTCCGCATCATCCGCTCGCTCATGGAAAAGGCGACGATCTACCGCGCCATCTCTGCCGAGGCCGCGGCAGTAGGCGGGGCGCTGGCGGTTGGCGCAGCGTTCGTCTTTGGAAACATCTTCAGCGATCAGATTTCCCAGGAAGTCGAGCTTTGGCAGTTTGCGGCGCTGTGGTTGGTGGTTCTCTCGCTCGCCGGTTTGAGCAACGCAATTTTCCTGTATCGCGGCGCTCAGCGGAGAGGGGAAAAGTTCATTTCCTCCGGGATGAGGGTGGCTTTGAGGGCGCTGGCCCCAAGTTTTTTGGTCGCGGGATTTTTCACCGCTTTTCTAGGTTCGGCTTATCTGAAGCACCTGATCGCGTTCGAGTGGATCGTGCCGATCTGGATCACCTGCTATGGACTCGCGTTGCTCGCTACCACCCACTTCGCCCCGCGATCATTGGAATGGCTCGGTTGGGCTTTCCTTGTCGCGGGACTAATCGCTTTCACCCAAGTGCCAGAGGCTCGCTTTGAATGGATGGGCGGCTCCAGCATGAAAGATCCCATGGATGCCGATCATCTCGACTGGGTTGCCTTGGGCGCTTGTCAGCGCTGGATGGCCGGCACCTTCGGGCTCTTCCATATCATCTACGCCGCCTGCACATGGCCGCGCAAAGCCAGGGACGCCGGAGGGACACCGTGAACCGATGTTTGACTTCGATAAACTCGACAAGCTCATCCATGAAAAAGGACGCCTCGGCATTATGACGCTCCTCGCGGCCCGCCCGAGCTGGACGTTTCAGGATTTGAAAGCGGAGCTGGAACTCAGCGACGGCAATCTCGTCTCGCACCTGCGCACGCTGCACGACAACGGCTACGTGGCCGTGACGAAGGAAATCCTCGACCGCCCTCAGACGAGCTACGCGCTGACCGCGAAAGGCCGGAAGCAGTTCGAGGACTACCTCACGATCCTTGAGCAGATTTTGAAAGTCGGCCGCCCCGGCGGCGACCCGTCCACGCGCCAATGAGCACCTTTCCTTTTGCCTTAAAGCTTTGCCGCGCAAAGCGACGATCCAATCTATGAAAATCCAACTCGCAGAACACTACGGTCTTTGCTTCGGCGTGCGCGATGCCATCGCGCAGGCGGAGCGCCTCGCGGAGCAGGGTCCGCTCACCATCCTTGGCGAACTCGTCCACAATCCTGTCGTCCGCGAGCGCCTGGCGCAGCGTGGCGTGCGCGAGGGCGCGCTCGATGCCGGTTCATCCGCCACGCCGCAGGTGATGATCACGGCGCACGGCGCTTCGGACCGGAAGCGCGCGGAGTGGCGCGCGGCCGGGTTCGGCGTGGCCGACGGGACGTGCCCGCTCGTGCGCCACGCGCATGATCAACTGCGCGTGCTGGTCGGACTCGGCTTTTTCCCCGTGGTCATCGGCAAGGCAGGGCACGTCGAGGTCGCGGGGCTGACCGGCGATTTCCCCGAGGCGTGCGTGGTGGAGAGCGAGGCGGACATCGCGCGGCTTCCGCAGCGGGAGCGGTTCGGCGTGATCTCGCAGACGACGCAGCCGATCGAGCGCGTGCAGGCGCTGGTCGAGGCGCTGCGCCGGGCGCGGCCGGGGAGCGAGGTGCGCTTTACCGACACCGTCTGCCAGCCGACGAAGAACCGGCAGCGTGCGCTGCGAAAACTCATCGCCGAGTGCGACACGCTGGTCGTGGTCGGCGGGCGCAACAGCAACAACACCGTGCAGCTCGTCACCGCAGCGAGCGCCGCCGGGCTCGCCGTCTTTCACATCGAGCGCGCGGAGGAGATCGATCCCGAGTGGTTCCGCGACGCGGAAAACGTGGGCCTCACCGCCGGCACCTCGACGCTGAAGGAAACCGTCGCCGCCGTGCATGCGCGGCTGGACGAGATCGCCGCGCAGCCTCAGCCAGTTCTCGCGTGATGGAACCGCTGCGCCGGCTCGCAATCCTCTGCCGTGGAGACTCGGAGCGCATCGCGCCGTGGCTCGATGAGCGCGGGCTGCGCTGGCCGCTGACGTGCGTGCTCACTATTGCCGCGGGCTGCGCACTGTATGGCGGCGTGGTCGGCCTTTGGCGTGCGCCGCTGCAGGCCGTATATACGGCGATTAAAATGCCGCTGCTGATTTTCCTGACGTGCGGCGGGAATGCGCTGCTGAACGGGATGCTGGCGCAGGTCTTCGGCTCGGGGCTGAGTTTTCGGCAGACCTCGCTGGCGATCCTGATGAGTTTCACGATCGCTGCCCTGGTGCTTGCGGCGCTGAGTCCGGTGGCGTTTTTCATCTACCTGAATACGCCGCCGCTC
>JAYTML010000461.1:0-1666 GCA_043728655.1 Chthoniobacter sp.
TGCGGGGATTCGCTGGAGGGGCTGGTCGCGGCGGTGGAGGAGGCGGGCGGCGCGTGGGATGCGCTGCTGATCTCGGGCGGGGCGAGCGTGGGCGACTACGACTTTGGCACGCGCGCGCTGGAGGCGCTGGGTTTCACGGTCCACTTCCGCCAGATGAATCTCCGCCCCGGAAAGCCGCTCGTCTTTGCCACGCGCGGGCGGCAGGCGGCGTTCGTCATTCCCGGCAATCCGGTGTCGCATTTCGTCACCTTTCACACCGCCATCCGGCTGGCGCTGGAGCGGCTGGAAGGTGCGCCGCGGCACTGGCCGGTCGCGCCGCTGGAGCTCGGGAGCGATCTCGCAGCGAAGCCGGACGCGCGGGAGACTTTCTGGCCGGCGCGGGTGGCGGTGGGCGACGGAGTGCTGCGAGCGCATCCGCTGGCGTGGCAAAGCTCGGGCGATCTCCGCGGCCTCGTGGGCGCAAATGCGCTGCTGCAAATCGCGCCCGGCAGCGGGGCGGTGAGCAAAGGCGGGAGCGTGCCGGCGCTGCTGCTCCGCGCGCCTACGGGAGCGTGACCTGCAGGCGCAGGAAATGGCGCGGCCCGTCGCCGATCGCCGCAGCATCGCGATAGACCGCCTGATCCGTGCTGCCGTCATCGAGACGCACCGTGTAGCCCGGACCCGAGCGCCACGTCTGGAGATCGTCGGAAACTTCCACGGCGTACTGCAAGTCGCCGATCGTCCGCGGCTTCGTGAAAGAAAGTGTGAGATACGATTTCCCGCCGATGGCCTGCCGGCCTTGCAGAGGCATGCCCGCGACGGACGCGACCTTGGGTTCCAGCGCGAGCGCGTACTCCATCAGGTTGGGCACGCCGTCGCCGTCGGGATCGGCTGTGGGACCGCTGATGTCGATGGGCGCGGGCGCCGCCGGAGCGGCGGCGAGCCCGCCGTAGGAACTGGCGGCGAAACCACCGCTCAGTTCCGAGGGCGTGAAGTACAGCGCGCGCCATGCGTCGAAACTCTGCGGCCGGCCGAGGACGATGACGGTCATGGAATACGATGGAAACGTGGCGGTGAAATTCGCCGCGGCGTTCGTGATCGTGCCCGCGGTGATGTCGCCATTGGCGAGGTCGTTCGCCTTTCCATAGGCAAAGACGCTGGCGCTCGTGGAGCCGGGGAGAAAACCGGTGAGCGCGATCTGCGCGGTGAGGTCGGTCGTGGCGCTCTTGTTCACCACGAGCAGGGCGAGGCTACCGTCGGCGAGCCGCGCGGCGTGGACGGCGAGGAGCTTGTAATTCGATGCCGCCGAGACGACCTGATCGCCGCCGCGACCCCAGTGCGTGAGCAGTTTCGCCGCGTAGAATGCCGGGTAGGGCGTGTTCAGCGGCGTGTCCGCGCGGTCGCCGGTCGAGACGAGGCCGTAGTCGCCGAACTGCCGCCAGCCGTAGAGCCCGGTGCTGTTGTTGTTGCCCGCGAGGCCGCTGTTTCGCAGGCCCCACCACATGCACGCGTTGAACTCGGTGCGCGCCATCTGGCCCATCACGTCGGCGAAATAGAGGCCATTGACGAGGCTGACGCTCTGCTTGCCGGGATTGTTGGTCACGGAATTCAGCTCGGTCATTTGCAGCTCGATGCCCGCGCCGCCCGTGCCGAAGTAATCGGTGATCATCTTGCGCAGATTCGCCGC
>JAYTML010000462.1:0-9182 GCA_043728655.1 Chthoniobacter sp.
CGCAGGGAATCATCCCGCAGGACGACCGCGTGATCGGCCTCGGCAATTTTCTGGGCATGGACGAAAACGGGAATCCCAAGGTGACGAAAGGCACGATCAAGGACGCCGGTTTCGTAGTGCTGAACAGCCGCACCAAGATGACGAAGGATCTCGAAGGCGCGAGCAAGCGCCTGCTCGGCGCGACGCAATCGCTCCAGATCGACAGGGCTGTGGAGCAGACCGCCAAGCTGAAGATGATGCCACTGCTGGCCTCGGTGGAGGGATTCTGGGGCGAAACGGACCTCGCGGGCGACGAAGAGCAGGCTTCCTTTGATCCCAAGAAGGATCACATGGGACCGCTCAATCTCGCGGTCGCGGTCGAGAAGGGCGGCGTCTCCGACGTGCGGGTGAAGGTGGAGACCTCCCGGCTGGTCGTCGTAGGGAACGCGGAGATGCTCGGCGGCAATTCCTACCGCCTCTCGGAAGGCATCAGCATCGATCTCTCGGTCAACGCCCTCAACTGGCTGCTCGACCGCGAGGAACTGATCGGCATTCCCGCGAAGGAAAAGAAGAACGTCACACTCAGCCTCGATGACAAGCAGCTCCGCAATATCGCCATCGCGGTCATGGCGATCATTCCGGGAATTGTCGCCGTATTTGGGCTGCTCAACTGGTGGCAGCGCCGCAGCTAAGCGAACCCCGTTTTTTCCTCAATGAAACTGAAAAACACCCTCCTCCTCCTGGTGCTCGCCCTCGCCATCGGCGGCTTCATCCAGTTTTACGAAAAAGGCATCCCGGGCTCGCTGGAATCCGCCGAGCGCTCCGGCAGGGTCGTGCAGTTTGACCGCGACAAGATCACCGCAATCACCATCAAAAACCCGGAGACGACCATCGAACTGCACAAGACCAAGGATGGCGCGTGGATGATGGAAAAGCCGCTGAAGGACCGCGCGGACGTGATGGCGGTGAGCCAGCTCTTTACCACCGCCGAGGCGCTGAAATCGGAAGCGCAGGCGAGCGATGAAAAGGGCGCAACGAAGGATCAACTCAAGGAATTCGGGCTCTCGAGTTCCGAGACGCGCGTGACATTCACCGGTGGGGCCAAACCGGTGGAACTGATTTTCGGCAAGGACGCGGCGGTCGAAGGGAAGCTCTACGTGCGCCTGGACGGTTCGAACGTCGTCCACGTCATCGGCACCGATCTTAAAACCCAGGTCACGAAGAAGACCGACGACTTCCGCGACCACAAGCTGACGGAGATCGCCACGACCAATGTCGAAAAGGTGGCTCTCAAGACCGCGGCCGGAGAGATCGAACTCGGCAGGAAAGACGGACACTGGTCGCTCGCCAAACCGCTCAAGGCGCGCGGCGACGACCAGAAGATTGGCGATCTTATTTCGAAGGTCGCAAACGCGCAGGTCAGCTCCTTTGCCGCCGACGTGTCGGCCCTCGCCGCATACGGGCTGCTGGAACCGCGTGGGACGGTTACGCTTTTCACCGAAGGGAGCGACCAGCCGGCGGTGCTGCAAATCGGCGCAGTGACGGTAAAGGACAAAGAGAAAGTGTATGTGAAGCTCTCCACGCGGGACGCCGTGTGCGTCGTGCCGAAAGCCATCGAGACCCTGCTCGACACCAAGCCAAACGACCTGCGTGACAGGAATCTCATCCGCGTCGATGCGGACATCGTCGATCGCATCACCATCGAGAGCGCGGACAAGACGAAGATCGTGCTCGCCCGCAGCGGCGAATCGTGGGTGGGCAAGGGGGGCGACAAGGATCAGCCAATCAACGCGACCGCTGCGATGCGGCTGCTTTCCGAACTGCGCCGGCAGCAGGTCTTTGGCTTTGTCGCCGATCTGGCGACGGAACTCCCAAAATACGGGCTCGATCAGCCGTCCGTGAAGGTGACACTCAGCTCCTACGCATCGGAAAACACCCCTGAGACCAAGGCGGGCGAACGGCCGATTCTCAGCGTGCTCTTTGGCAAGACCGAGGGGGAGATCGTGTATGCGAAACTGGACGACGAGCCATTCGTGGTGAGCGTGCCGACGCCGATTCTAGACTTCGCGATGACCGACCCGCTCCAATGGCAGGATCTCGCCATTTTCAGAAACAAGGCGAATGAACTCACGAACCTCGAGATCACCCGCGAAGGGCAGCCCACCCTGACGCTGGAGCGCGACAAGGACAAAAAGTGGGCGCTGGCCAAAGGGGACGGCAAGGTCAACCAGACCAACGTCGAGTCGCTCGTGAACACTCTCGCCACCTTGCGCTCTGTGCGGTGGATCGGGGTGGCCAAACCTGGGCATGGTCTCGATAAGCCGGCACTGACTGTGACATTCAAGGCGGGTGGCATACCGGGGAAAATCGTCGCCGGAGCCACGAGCGCCGACGGCCTGCACTACGCCTCGGCGGAGGGGCTGACAGGCACTTTCGCGATCAGTCACCCGGATTTCACCGCTTTCGAATTGCCGCTCATCGACAAACCCGCAGCCGCACCGACACCCGCAGCGGGGACGCCGGCTCCCGAAACACCCGCCGTCCCAGCGCCGCCGACACCCGCAGAACCGGCGACGCCCAACTAGACGCGACGGGCGGTGTAGAGGGAGACGATTCCGCCGCTCAGCGCCTCGCATTCCTCCCCGGCAAAGCCCGCGCTCCGTATCAGCCCGCACATTTCCATTCCGCAGGGAAATTTCTCGATGGAATCCCCGAGATAGTCGTAGGCCGCCTTTTCACCCGTGAGAATCGCCGCCAACCACGGCAGGACATGGTGCAGGTAAGGGCGATACAGCCACCGGACCGGTGCCGGCGGCACGGAAAAGTCGAGCACGAGCAGACTGCCTCCGGGTTTGAGGACGCGGCCCATCTCCGCGAGCGCGACGGGCCACGACTCCATGTTTCGCAGGCCAAATGCGACCGTCACGGCGTCAAAAGCGCCATTTGCGAACGGCAGGCGCATTCCGTCGGCGACAACGAGGTTTCTTAGCCCCTTGCGGTGGGCCTCGAGAAGCATCGGAAGGCAGAAATCCGCTCCAACCGTGTGGGCCTCTGGGCAGGCTGCCTGCAGTGACAGGGCAAGGTCACCGCTCCCCGTCGCCAAATCCAGGATCCGCTCCGGCTGCCAGCCCCGGACGATCCGCGCCGCCTTGCGCCTCCAAAAAAAATCCAACCCAACGCTGAGAAAGTGATTCGCGAAATCGTAGCGGCGGGCAATTGCGGAAAACATCGCGCGGACAGAAATCGCCTTGGACCCCTGAGTGGGCATCAAGAACGCTTTCTCATCAGGGGCAAGTTCATCACCAAGGCATACCACGTGCTCACTAGCGACTGTCGAATGAAACCTTGCGTCATCGGGCTCCAGCCCGGCAGCGCACGGCAAACGTCGTATGGCCAAAGACTATCTCACCGAAGCGAAAATCCTGATCGTGGACGACGAACCGTCCAATGTCCGGCTGCTCGAACGGATTCTGGAGATGTCTGGCTGCAAAAACATCCGCGGGATCACCGACTCGCGGCAGGCGCTGCCGACCTATTTCGACTTCGAGCCAGACATCGTCCTGCTTGACCTGAACATGCCGCACTTCGACGGCTTCGCGATCATGCAGCAGCTTGGCATGGCGGTGACCGATGACTTCCTCCCCATCCTCGTCCTCACAGCGGACATGACATCAGAGACCCGACGCCGGGCGCTGGCAGGTGGGGCCAAGGATTTCGTGATCAAACCGCTCGACCACACGGAGGTGGTCCTGCGAATCAGAAACCTGCTCGAAACCCGCCTGCTGCACCTCGGAATGCAGCGGCAGAACAGCATCCTCGAAGATCAGGTCCGCGAGCGCACAGCGCGACTTGAGGAGGCGCTCAATGAATTGCGTTCGACGCAGGAACACATCGTCAAACAGGAGCGCCTCCGCGCCCTGGGCATGATGGCCGGGGGTATTGCCCACGATTTCAACAACGCCCTCACGATGATGCTCGGCTACGGCGAGCTTCTGCTCCCCTGGCTTCAGCAGAATGGCTCTCCACGCGAGCAGGCCTATCTGAATCACATCGTCTCCGCCGCGCAGGACGCCACCCATGTGGTCAGCCGCCTGCGCGAGTTTTACCGGCCGGCGGAGAACAACGAGATCCGCCTTCCGGTCGATCTCAACGAAATCGCCACGCAGGTCGTCGCCCTCACCGCGCCAAAGTGGAAAAATCGCAGCCGGGCGGACGGGGTGCAGATCGAGGTGCAGACGGATTTGCGCGACACGCCGCTTGTCGCCGCAAACGCAGCCGAGCTACGGGAAGTTCTCACGAATCTGATCTTCAACGCCGTCGATGCCATGCCAGACGGCGGCCACGTTACCATTGCCACGATGCCACTGGGCGATGGCGTCGCGCTCACGGTAACAGACACAGGAAAGGGCATGACAGAGGACGAGCGAGAGCGCTGCCTCGAGCCGTTTTTCACGACAAAGGGCGAGGGCGGAACCGGCCTGGGCCTGGCTGTCGTGTATGGCATTATCCAGCGGCACGGCGGCACCATTGAGATCGCGAGCGAAAAGGGCGTTGGCACGACCTTTGCCATCCATCTCCCAGCGACGACCGAGGAAAGGTGCATCGCCACACCGATCACGCTGCGCGTGGATCGCACGCTCCGAGTGCTCATCGTCGATGACCAGGAAATCATCTGTGAACTGATCGCCGAACACCTCGCCACCGACGGCCACACCACAGTCTCCGCAGCGCGCGGCCACGATGCCTTGGAAATCTTTCGCACCGGGTCCTTCGACCTCGTCATCACAGATCAATCGATGCCGATGATGAACGGCGTCCAGCTCGCGGCCGCCATTAAGGCGATTTCGCCGGAAACTCCCGTCGTGCTTCTCACTGGCTTCGGGGAGGAGATTCTAGCCGTCGGAGCGCGTCCGACCGGCGTCGATCTCGTAATCGGGAAACCGGTCAGCCACGCGGATCTTCGCCGCGCCATTTTCCAAGCGATGGAACGGGCCGAACCGCTGGCCAGCGTGGCGTAGCACGAGGGCATAAAAGAGAAAACCCCAAGCCTTTGTCGGCTTGGGGTGGTGCTCACGAGAGGAGTCGAACCTCCACGGGTTTCCCCATACGGTCCTGAGCCGTACGCGTCTGCCATTCCGCCACGTGAGCTTTGGAAACCTCCACCCGCCGCTTTTCGGCGACGGGAGCGGCACGATAGGCCGCGAAAGAAAAAGCGCAATCCGAATCTCGCCGCTCGCGTCAACTGATGCGCATAGGCATCAGCACATAAAGAAACGGGCTCTGAATCTTGATCACACCGGGACTCATCTCGTCGATGAGGTCGAGAAAAACCTCGTCGTTGGAGAGCGCGCGAAGCGGCGCCTGAAGGAACTCCGGATTGAAAGCGATCGAAAATTCGCGGCCCTTGTAGGCGACGGCGAGCGACTCGCGGGCCTCGCCGACATCAGGAGTGTTCGCTGCGATCTCGATGTTGTTCTTTGAAAAAACAAGCTTCACCGAATTCGATTTCTCACTCGAAAGCAGCGAAACGCGATGCACTGCATTGAGAAACATCTCGCGTTCCAGCGTGATCCGCTCCTTTGCATCACCGGGGATGACCTGGCGATAATTGGGATAGTTTCCCTCGATCAGTTTGGAAACGAGCGAAGTGCCACCGATCTCGAAGGCGACCTGATTCTCGCCGACGCTCATTCTCACATCACCCTCGTCGCCGAGCAGTCGACCCAGCTCGGTGACGCACTTTGTCGGAACGATGATCTCGACCTCGTGACTGCGCGGAAACTCGACCTCAAGATCGACGAGCGCGAGGCGGCGTCCGTCGGTCGCCACCATGGTGAGCTTGTTCTCCTTGAAGGAAAACAGGATGCCGTTGAGCACGTAGCGTGTCTCGTCCGTGGAAATGGCGTAGCTCGTCTTTTTCAGCGCATCGCGCAGCGCCTGCTGGCTGAGGGTGAACGTCTTCGCATCCTCAAATTTTGGCAGCGGGGGAAACTCATCCTCGGGCAGGCCGAGGATTCTGAAAAAACTCTGGCCGCATCGGATCGAGGCGACGTTCTTTGAATCCACGTCGATCTCCACTTCGGCCGCCGGAAGCTCGCGCACGATATTTGCAAGCCGTCTCGCCGGCAGCGTCGTGGCACCGGATTTCTCGACCTGCGCGTCGATCCCGCCGCTCACGCCGACATCCAGATCAGTCGTGGTGAGACGGACCTGACCGTCTGCGGCACGGAGCAGGACGTTGGAAAGGATCGGAAGCGTGGTGCGCGTGCTGACGACGTTTTGCACAGTCTGCAGACCCGCGAGGAGCTTCTCTTTGCTGACGCTAAATTTCATAGGGAGTGGAAGTCCGCTTAGATGAATGATTGCCATTGGAGGCGCAATCATTTTCCCGTGCACGACGCGGATAATGCAGGCGCAAAGTCCCGAGCTCGGTCAGCGCGTAAGCTGACTGTCGAGGAACGAGACGACATTCCTCGTCCTCTCGTCCTTCACCATGCGCCCTTTCACGAGCCGATGCGCATGCAGGACGGTGCCGTGATCGCGCCCGCCAAACGCGTCGCCGATTTCGCTGAGCGAGATCTTGGTCAGTTCGCGAGCCAGATACATCGCGATTTGACGCGGGAAGGCGATGTTCGCCGGGCGGCGCTTGCTCGTCATGTCCGCGAGCCTCACGTCGAAATGCTCGGCCACGCGGCGCTGGATCTGATCGATGGTGATGGCGCGGCGCGCTTCCTCGTGGAGGATGTCCTTTAGGAGATGCTCCAATTTTTCGGACGTCGGAATGCGCCCTTCATGGAGCGAGATGTACGACGCCACGCGCATCAGCCCGCCCTCGAGCCGGCGCACGTTCGAGCGAATGCGCTCCGCGAGGAACTCAATGATTTCGTTGGGGAGCACGACCTCCATCCCCTGGGCTTTTTTCCGAAGAATGGCGACGCGCGTCTCAATGTCGGGCGTCTGAAGTTCGGCGGTGAGGCCCCACTCGAAACGGGAGACAAGACGCGCCTCGAGATTCTTGATTTCCGATGGCGGCCGGTCGCTCGAAAGCACGATCTGTTTATGGCCGTCGAAGAGGGTGTTGAAGGTGTGGAAGAATTCCTCCTGCGTCCTCCCCTTGTCGGCGAGGAACTGAATGTCGTCGATGAGCAGCACGTCCGCCTGCCGGTAGCGTTTGCGGAATTTGACCAGCGTGTTGTTTTGAATCGCGTCGATGAACTCGTTGGTGAACGCCTCGCTGGTGATGTACACGACCTTGGTTTTTTTCTTCGCAGCGATGGCGTGGCCGATCGCGTTCATCAGGTGCGTTTTTCCGAGCCCGACGACGCCGTAGATGAAAAGCGGATTGTAGGTCTTTGCCGGGGAATCGGCGACCGCCCTGCATGCCGCCTGTGCAAACTGATTGTTCGTCCCGACGACAAAGGCGTCGAACGTGTTGCGCGGATTCATGCCAGCGGTGCGCGGCTCGGGAGTCTCCACGGCCGGGAGCGATCCCTTTCTCGCGGGCTCGGCAGCCGCCTCCGGCCGCGGCTCCGCGACGGCACCCGCAAACACAAACCGGATCTCTCGCGTTTCCCGGAGCACGAGCAAGACCGCCGCCCGCAGGAGGCTGATGTAATTCGTCTCGATCCAGAGCTGATAGATGTTATTCGGCACCCGCAGCGTGAGTTGCTCGGCATCGAGTTCCACAAGCTCGATGTCCTTGAACCAACGGTCGTAAGTATCGACGCTTACATCGGCTCGCAGCGCCTTTGTCACAGCGCCCCAGATGTCCGTCAAATCAGCGTATTTCAGGGTCTTATCCACAGGAATCAGGAGGGTTTCAGAGTTCAGAAAAAATCGGCCGCAAACCGGCAAGCACGCCAGCGGTTGAGGCACGCCCGGAAAAAAAACGCCGCCGCCGCGAAACGACATCCGATTTCATATCACTGGAAACAAGCGCCTTACGTGATGATGCAACGTGGAACATAGATTTTAACGGGATCGCCAACACGCGCTGCCGCTCAGCCCTGCGGGCAAGCGGACTTTCCTTCGCCGACGCGTGGTTTTTGATCTTTGTTCACAAGTTATTCACACGACTGGAATCCCCTTCCCGCCGTGCGGCGTGAGACTATTTTTGAGCCGCCCACCCGCCAAGAAAAATTACCCCGCAGCCATCAACTTTATTTAGCTCTCGAACGCGGAATTGCTTTGACCATCCCGCGAGCCTAGACGGCGACAGGCTTTGCGCGCCATCACCGCACCTACTCCTCCGCAAAGACCTTTTCGCGAATCGTGGTGCGTGCCGCCGCCGAGGTTCGGAAGCACATCGCGACGCCGACCGTGACGAACGTGCCGAGCGTGATGCGCCATGGGAAAGCCAGCACCAGCAACGGCACAGACTGGCCGTCCGCCCCGGCGCTGCTGAAGCCCACGAGCTTTTGCAGATCGCCATTGCTGAGAAAAAGCACCGCGACGAATCCGCAGATCATCGCCAGCACATTTCCAAAATCGCTTCCACGGCTCTGCGTGAGCACGCCGACGAGGAAAATGCCAAGCAGCGAACCAAACGTGAACCCGAGGATACCGAGCACCAGCGGGATGATCGCCGCCGTGGGATTGTGCGCCATGTAGTAGGCTGTCCCGAGTCCGACCAGGATGATGAGCCCGGCAAACAGCACCGTGCTCCAGCGCAGCACGCTGACGCGCCCGGCCTCGCCGAGCGGGCCGCGCGCCTCCCGCCAAGGGATGACGAAGTCCCGCGCGAAACTTGTGCCTAGCGCATTCAGCGCGGTGCTCAGCGAACCCATCGCCGTTGCCATGATCCCCGCGACGACCAGTCCGCGCATGCCTGCGGGCATCTGCGTAAGGATGAAATACGGAAACGCCTCGCGGCCTGCGACACCCTCCGGCAGCGCGGACTGGCTAGTCTGGTAAAACGTGGAGACGAGAATGCCCACCAGCACAAAGCTGCACACCACCGGCAGGTCCACGAGCCCGGAGAGGATCGTCGCCTTCGCGCTCTCGCGCCGGTTCTTCGCGGTGAGCATGCGCTGCACGGTGTCCTGGTCGATGCCGTGTGTGGCCATCGTCACAAAGGTGCTGCCGATGATCGCCGCCCAGATCGTGTAGTCCGAGGTCAGCACATTCCTGATCCACGGCCACGCGCCGGCTTCCGCAGGCTTGGCGAAGTTCCAAAACAGCGGCTCCTGAAAATGCTGCGCAGC
>JAYTML010000463.1:0-2219 GCA_043728655.1 Chthoniobacter sp.
TCGCCGGGCGACCAGGTCTTGAGCCGGTAGTCGAGCGTGGCGAGGTCGGTGGTGGTGTAGTTCGCCGCGCCGTCGGCCTTCTGCACGAGCGCGGGCATCGGCACCCATTCGCCGTCGCGCGAGACGAGAAAGGGGTCGTCTTTTTCCGCGAGCGAGCCGTCTGAGAAAACGCAGAGCGCGCCCTCGCTCTCGCGGGCGATGCCGGCGTCGCGGAGCTGCTGGACCACGTCCTTGAGCCAGGGGTTGTAAAAGCTTTCGCCGAGGGCGACGTCGAATCGCACGCCGAGGCGGCCGTAGATGGTGTCGAACTGCGTCTGCGAAAGCCGCTGCATCTCGCGCCAGATCGCGAGGTTTTCGGCGTCGCCGTCCTGGAGCTTCACCAGCTCGGCGCGGGCGCGTTCGAGGGTGGCGGGGTCCTCCTTGCAGCGCGGGGAGATGAGCTTGTAGAGGCGCTCCATTTCACCGAGCGGATCGGCGGCGAGGGCGTCGGCGTTCAGCTCGGTCTTCCAGCCGGTGAGGAGCATGCCAAACTGCGTGCCCCAGTCGCCGATGTGGTTGTCGCGCACGACGCTGTGGCCGAGGAAGCTGGCGATGCGCGCGAGGGAGTCGCCGAGGATGGTGGAGCGGATGTGGCCGACGTGCATCGGCTTGGCGACATTCGGCGAGCTGAAGTCGATGACGATGGTCTCCGCGCGCAGAGGCACCGGCACGCCTAGGCGCGGGTCGGCGGCGAGTTCGGCGAAGCGCTGCGCGAGGGCGTCCGGGCGGAGGCGGAAATTGATGAAGCCTGCGCCGGCGATCTCGGGCGGCTCGCAGAGGTCGGCGACGTCGAGCTTTTCGATGATCTGCTGGGCGAGCTGGCGCGGGTTGGCGCGCTGCTGCTTGGCGAGGATCATGGCGGCATTCGTCTGGTAGTCGCCGAAGCGCGTGTCATTCGCGGCCTGCACGTGCGCGTCACTTTCGCCGAAGCCGGCGAGCGCGGTGCGGAGGCGGGATTCGAGGAGGTCGGCGATGGTTTCCATGGGAAAAAGGAGCGCGAGATTGCGCGAGCGTGTGTCAGCGCGCAAGCGGGCGGTTGGGTGGCGAGTGATCGCTCCCAAAGGGATGTCATCCCGAGTGGAGTTCCGCGCGGGCGGAGGCGGGCGGAACGCAGTCGAGGGACCTCGGCGGTCCGAGAAAGCGCAGCACGTCTTCGGACATCCGAGGTCCCTCGACTGCGCTGCGCCCGCCTTTCCGCCTCCGCTTCGCTCGGGATGACAGGCGTTTATTCAATACTGACTTGGCAGCCGCTACTTCACCGGTGGCGTGTCGGTGAGGGGGATTTCGCCGCGGAGCATTTTTGCGGCGTTGCCGGTGAGGCGCAGGTAGTGGTCGCTGGGCAGGCCCTCGTAGCCGAGAAAGGCGGACTCGCCGGGCGGCGGCACGTCGCTGGTGCATTTGAAGATGGCGGTGCCTTCGTCCACTTCGTCGAACATGGCGACGTAGATCATCTGCGCGCCGGCGCGCTGGGCGGCGGCGAATTGCGACCAGAGGAATTCGCCTTTGCGCCGCGGGATCTGGTCGAGCGCCTTGCCGGTCATGTTGTGCCAGCTAAAGCCGGGGAAGACGACGGGCAGGTAGTCGAGCTTCTGCTCGCGGCACCATGCGAGGTCCGGTGTGTGGAATTTTTCGGCGTGGCGTTTCACCCCGGCGAGATCGCCGAAGCGGCCGACGGTCCACGGGCTGACGATGTCGGCGAGGCGCAGCACGTCGTGGAGGGCGGGGTCGGGCGCGGCGTCGTTCTTCAGCTCGCGCCAGTGGGTCGGGACGCCGAGCATCACGGTGCAGCCGTCGGCTTTCAGCACCTCCACGAGCTGGCGGCACTCGGCGAGCGTGTAGGCGCGCTTGTCGGAAAAGCCGATGCCCCAGACGGCGACGACGGGTTTTCCGCGATGGCGCAGATAGGCACTGTCGCCGGTGAGGCGCATGCGGTCGCGCAGCGCGTGCCAGTCGTCGATGACCTCGCCGATGCGGCCTGCGCCGAGGCCGGAGAGATCGTACATGAGCGCGTAGGTGCGGCCGGCGCGGTTCGCGCCTTCGCGGGCGTGGGAGAGGACGGTATTGCAGTGGCGCAGGACGCGCGGATCGCGCAGGTCGGAGGCGAAGCGCTGGACGAAGGCGCCGTCGATGCCGTAGTCGCGCATCCAGGCGAAATGGCGGAGGACGGTCGGCTTTTTGAA
>JAYTML010000464.1:0-1998 GCA_043728655.1 Chthoniobacter sp.
GACGATCTCTCAACACCGGAGGCGTTAGAAAGATTCACGGGAAATAATACGTAGGCGGATGATTTTCGGAAACTGGTATTTGGATGGTCCAAAACGGACCGGGAGGATCCTCTTCAGTGCAGCATCGGCAGCGGGTTCGGTTCCCGGATGAGGCGGGCGTCCAGGTCGAGGAGGAAATCGAGCCGCCGGTCCGCCTCCGCCTCGTCGATGCGCCGGGCCATGATGAGATAGGTCGCGTAGTGGTTTCCCTCGCTCTCCACGAGGCTGGCGTAGAAATCCGCGAGCGGCGCGTCGAGATCGCGCACGCCCTCGGCGAGGATCTGGAATTTCTCGCAGCTCCGCCCCTCGATCAGTGCGAGGACCACGAGGTGGTCGATCACCTGCTCGCGCCGGCCCTTTCGCACGGCCTGCATCATGCCGCTGATCCACGGGCTGCGCTTCGGATTGGTGAAAGCGATGCCGCGCTCGCGGAGCAATCGCAGGACGAGTTCGAAGTGCTGGAGCTCCTCGATGGCGATGGCGTTCAGGTCGCTCACGCGGTCGTGCAGCTCGATGTACTTTTCGAGGCTGAGCGCCGAAGTCGCCGCCTTGCGCTCGAGATGCGCGTGGTCAATGAGCACCGGCGCGAGATTCGCGCGGATTTTAGGGAGCCAGGAGTCGGGAAGTTTCGCGCGCCAGAGGAGCATGGGGTTTTCCTAGCAGGGAATGCGGGAATGCAAACAGCGGTTCATCAGCAGAGTCAGCGGGAACGAAGCGGCGGAGCAGCCTTTGCGCACCGCCCCCGGCTCCGCTATGGTGTGCTCCCTTTTTAAAAAACCGAATGACTGAAAACAAAGAGACCGGAAAGATGGTCGGGCGCGCGCTGCTCGTGGGCGCCTACTTGGACCCGAGCGCGCGTGAGGAGGCGGCGAGCCTGCTGGCGGAGCTGGAGGAGCTGGTGGACACGCTCGGCGTGCCGGTCGCCGAGCGCATGCTGGTGCACCACCGCGAGCAGCATCCGCGGCTGCTCATCGGCACGGGCAAGGCGGATGAAATCGTGGCGCGGGCCAAGGCGCTGCGGTGCGACGTGATCATCCTCGACAATGAACTCTCGCCCAGCCAGCAGCGGAACTGGGAGGCGCTCGCGGGCCTCACGGTGATCGACCGCCAGGAGGTCATCCTGGATATTTTCTCAAAGCGCGCCCAGACCCGCGAGGCACGGCTCCAGGTGGAGCTGGCGCTCATGGAGTACCAGATGCCGCGGCTCACGCGCGGCTGGACGCATCTCGTCCGGCAGGGCGGCGGCATCGGCGCACGGGGCGAGGGCGAGACGCAGCTCGAGCAGGACAAGCGGCGCATTCGGGGAAACATCGACCGCTGCAAACGCGAGCTGGAAAGCGTGCGGGAGGCCCGCGCCACGCAGCGAAAGGACCGCAAGCGCACCCCGGTGCCAAACGCGGCGATCGTCGGCTACACAAACTCCGGCAAATCCTCGCTGCTGCGCCGCCTCACCGGCGCGGACGTGCTGATCGAGGACAAGCTCTTCGCCACGCTCGACACCACCACGCGGAAGATCGCGCTGCCCAACAAGCAGCCGCTGCTGCTCACGGACACCGTCGGCTTCGTCCGCAAACTGCCGCACCGGCTCGTCGAGGCCTTCAACGCCACGCTCGAAGAGTCCGCGCTGTCCGACTTCCTCATCCACCTGCTCGACGCGTCGCAGCCCGAGGTCATGGAGTTTTACAACACCACCCGCCGCGTGCTCGCCGAGCTGGGCGCGGATGAAAAGCAGACGCTCATCGTTTTCAACAAGATCGACAAAGTGGAGGACGGCGCCGTGCTCGCCGCGCACCGCCGGCATTTCCCGGACGCGCTTTTCATCTCCGTGCAGACTGGCGAAGGGATCGACGAGCTGATCGCCCGCATGGGTGAAATGGCCGACGGCGGCGCGCGGACCTGCGAGCTGCGCATCCCGCAGAGCGAGGGCGCGCTCCTCGCGCGCATCCATCGGCAGGGGCG
>JAYTML010000465.1:0-2401 GCA_043728655.1 Chthoniobacter sp.
GAAGTCCGCGTTCCATCCCGCCGCGCCGCTTTCGATCCCGTCGCCAAACGGCTGCGCGCCCGGCTTCAGCGGCCAGTCCATGCCGACGTGCCACTTGCCCATGCACGCGGTGTGATAGCCGCGGTCCTTCAGCATCTGCGCGACCGTGAGCCGGCCCGGCTCGACGAGCCGCGGGCTCATGCCGCCCTGCACGCCTCGCGGGAGCCGCGAGCGCCAGTTGTAGCGGCCCGTGAGCAGCCCGTAACGCGTGGGCGTGCAGACGCTGGAGCTGGTGTGCGCATCCGTGAAGCGCATCCCCGCCGCCGCGAGACGGTCGAGGTTCGGCGTCGGGATTTTCGAGGCGGGGTTGAAGGCGCGCACGTCGCCGATGCCGAGGTCATCCGCGAGGATGAAGACGATGTTCGGTTTCTCCACGGCGAAGGCGGAGAAAGGCAGCAGCGCGGCGAGCGCGAGGAGGAGGTGTTTCATGAGGGGAGGGCGCGATTCCGGGACGGCCTGCGAGAGCAAAGCCCGCAACGCCTGTGCAGCGTGGAAGGTTCCGGATTACGCGAAAATGCCAGTCACCGGCTTGCCGTCGGAGATCAGCACCGGGCGGTTTGTCGCCGTGCGCATCTCGGTGTGCGGGTCGATGCCGAGCGCGTAGTAGATCGTGGCGGCGAGATCGTCGGGACGGACGGGATCCTCGGCGGGATACGCGCCGGTCTTGTCGCTCGCGCCATAGACGAAGCCGCGCTTCACGCCGCCGCCCGCGAGGAGCGTGGTGTAGCACTGCGGCCAGTGGTCGCGGCTCACGTTCTTGTTGATGTTCGGCGTGCGGCCAAACTCGCCCATCCACACGACGAGCGTGGTGTCGAGCAGGCCGCGCTGTTCGAGATCGTTCAGCAGCGTGGGCAGCGTCTGCTCGGTGATCGGCAGGTGGTATTTCTCCACGATGGGAAACATCCGCGTGTTGTTGAAGCCGTGCGTGTCCCAGCCTCCGCGCTCGGTGCTCTGCCCGCCGATCTGGTCGGAGAAATAGACGGTCACGAACTTCGTCCCCGCCTCCACGAGCCGCCGCGCGAGCAGGCAGCTCTGCCCGTAGCTCGTGCGCCCGTAAGCCTCGCGCACGACCTCCGGCTCCGCCGCGAGATTGAATGCCTCGCGCAGTTTCGGCGACTGGAGCATGCCGATGGCGCGCTCGTAGTAGGAGTCGAAGCCGCGCGCCTGCGCGGAGAAATCCAGCATCCGCGCCTGCTGGTCGATGAGCTGCTGGAGCCCGCGCCGCGCCTGCAGCCGCTCAAAGGGGAGCCCATCCGGCAGGCTCAGCTCGGGCAGCGCAAAGGCGGGCGAGTTTGGATCCTGGATCACGGTGAGCGGGTCGTGCGTCTTGCCGAGGAAACTGGCGTGCTGGCCCGGCGTGACGGAGCCGTCGCCGATGACGTACGGATAGGAAACGGCGGTCGGCATCTCGCCGTGCCCCGGCGCGAACTTGTCCACGATCGAGGAGTAGCCGGGGAAAAGATCGAGCGAGTCGCGCAGCCGCTGGTCGTCACTCGGCGGCGCGTGGCCGGTGAGCGCGTAGTAGCCCGCGGAGTTGTGGTTCTTCATCGTGTGCGTCATCGAGCGGATGAGCGTCACCTTGTCCATGATTTGCGCGGTCTTCGGCAGGCGCTCGGAGACCTGGATTCCGTCGGCCTTGCTGGAGATCGGCTTGTACGGCCCGCGGATGCCCTCCGGCGCATCCGGCTTCATGTCAAACATGTCGATGTGCGACGGGCCGCCCCACTGGAAAAGGAAGATGACCGACTTCGCGCGCGCCTTCAGTTTCACGGCGCTCGCGAGCGCCTCCGCGCGGAGCATCTGCGGCATGGCGAGGCCGAGCAGGCCGAGGCCGCCGACCTTGAGCGCGTGGCGGCGCGTCATCGCGCGGTGGAAACCGGAGCAGGCGAAATCGTGGTTCATAAAAGTTCTGTCATCCCGAGCGAAGTGCAGGGAGCGGAGCGAGCGAAACGCAGTCGAGAGCCGAGTCCGCGAGACAGCGCCGGGGCGGAGGCGGGCGGCGCAAACCCGGCGGTCCGATAAAGCTCTGAACGTGAACGAACCGCCGGGGTCCCTCGACTCCGCTGCGCTGTGCTCGGGATGACGGAGTTCATTGGCGGAAGACGAATTCCTTTGAGTTGAGCAGCGCCCAGGCGAGGTCTTCGAGCGCCTTCCGGCGGTCCGCCGCGCCGGTGAGATGCGCGGTGGCGCGCGCGATCTCCGCCTCGATGGGCGGCCGCGAGAGCGCGGCCCAGAAGAGCTGGTCGATGACCTCGGCGTCCGTCTTTTCCGAGCCCATGAGCGGGTCGAGCGCATTGCCGCTGCGGGTGAGCAACTGCTGCATGAGCGGGCCGCTGATGAGCTGGAAAACCTGCGGCATCGC
>JAYTML010000466.1:0-2411 GCA_043728655.1 Chthoniobacter sp.
AGCGCGCGCACGCTCGCGTCGCCATTGACCGCCACGATGAGCGCCTCGCCGAGCGCGCGCGCGGCCTGAAGGTAGCGCACATGGCCGACGTGCAGGAGGTCAAAGCAGCCATTGGTGAAGACGACGCGCTGCCCTTCATCCGCGAGCAGGTCGCGGTAGCGGACGATCTCGGCGAGGGGCTGGATTTTTTCGCGGCTCATAGGATTGACGCTAAAGCCGCGTGTCTATGGAGCGCAAGGCGCGCGTGGACTCGGCGGCCCGGCCTCCCGCCGGTCGGCACGCGGTGCATTTGCCTGCGGGCTTGGCAGCGGCGCGGGCCCCGCTAGCCTGCGCGGCCTATGCACGACCCCCGCTTTGACCGACTCGCCCACGGCCTCGTCACTTTTTCCACCAAACTGAAGAAGGGGGAAAAAGTGCTGATCGACGCCTTTGATATCCCGCCTGAGATGACCATCGCTCTGATCCGCGCGGCGCGGAGCGTGGGCGCGGTCCCGCTGGTGCAGACGCATCAGGCCCGCGTGGCGCGGGAGATGGCGCGCGAGGCGCAGGAGGAGCAGCTCGCGGTGAGCGCGGCGGTGCAGCTCGCGCAGATGAAGAAAATGGACGCCTACATCGCCGTGCGCGGCGGGGAAAACATCACCGAGATGAGCGACGTGCCGCCCGAGCGGATGAAGCTCGTGGCGAAGAAGATGAAGCCCGTCCTCGACTGGCGCGTGCAAAAGACGCGCTGGTGCGTGCTGCGCTGGCCGAGCCCCAGCATGGCGCAGAGCGCCGGGATGAGCACCGAGGCGTTCGAGCATTTCTATTTCAATGTCTGCACGCTCGACTACGCGAAGATGCAGCCGGGGATGGCCGCGCTGAAGGCGGCGATGGAGGCGACCGACCTGGTGGAGATCAAGGGCCCGGGCACCGATCTCCGCTTTTCGATCAAAGGCATCAGCGCGATCCCGTGCGGCGGGACGCACAACATCCCGGACGGCGAGGTTTTCACCGCGCCCGTGAAAAATTCCGTGCAGGGCGTGATCAGCTACAACGCGCCGACCGTCTATCAGGGCGTGGCCTTCGACAATGTGCGGCTGGAGTTCAAGGACGGGAAAATCGTGAAGGCGACCGCGAACAACACGGAAAAGCTGAACGCGATCCTCGATAGCGATCCGGGCGCGCGCTACGTCGGCGAATTCGCGATCGCCTTCAATCCGCACATCCTCCAGCCGATGCGGGACATTCTGTTCGACGAAAAAATCAACGGCTCATTCCACTTCACGCCCGGCCAGTGCTACGAACAGACCGAAAACGGCAACCGCTCGCAGGTGCACTGGGACCTCGTGAACATCCAGCGCGGGGACTACGGCGGCGGGACGATTCATTTCGACGGCAAGCTGGTGCGGGAAGACGGGCGCTTCGTGCCAAAGGCCCTGCAGGCCTTGAATCCCGAGCGGCTGAAGTAGCGGCGCCGCCGGGGAAGCCGGGCTCTACGGCGTATCGCCGGATGGTGAAACGGCATCGCTCCCCACGATCTTGCCGTCCGACATCGTCCAGCGATGCACGGGTGCAGCGGTGCCTTTGCGCAAGGCGCGGTAAAGCTCGGGCGCGTCGCGCTTTTGCAGGGCGAATTCGGCGACGCCCTCCGCCTGGCAGCTCAGGACCTTGAGGTGCCCGCGCGCCTCGCGCGGCTCGCCGATGACGTGGGCGAACCCGGCGGGCGTCGGAGTCGCGCGGGGCCGCTCCAGCACGAGGAAGCTGTAGGGCAGGCTGCGCAGGTCGATGCCCATCTCGCGTCCGAAATCCATCCACCGCGCGTCCTGGAAAATGTGCGCCGGCGGCGCGGCGAAATGGTGGCACCAATGCTGCGCGTTCCTGGCCGTGAGCATCCCGCACGCGCGCTGATGCGTGCAGGGCGCGACGGCGGCAAACCCGCCGACCAGCGCCTCGCGGACGGCGATCAGGCGCCGGCTGTCGGCGTGCGTGCCGGCCTCGACCCAGATGACCTCCCGCGCCTGCCGCGCGAAGTCGAGCAGGCGCGCGAGATCGTCCGCCGGCAGCTCGCTGATGACGTGGCTGAGCACGAGCAGCGTATCGGGCGGGAGCGCCGAGCCTGCGGGGACGACCGTTACGTTTGGAAACGCCGCGCGCGCCTTTTCCGCTGCGAAGCGCATCGCCAGCGACGAGCGGTCATGCACGGCGAGCGTCTGCAACTGCGGCCACTCCGCGAGCGCGCGCCGCCCGGCCACGCCGCTCCCGCAGCCCCAGTCGAGCACGTGCCGGCTCTGCGGCTGCCAGCCGCGGGCGGCGAGTTCGCGCAGCACGGCGTCCCATTTCCAGCCGATACGCTCGGCAAACGTGCTGTCATAGAGCGCGATGTCCTCCGGCAGTTTCCAGTAGTTCTGCGCGCCCGCCGTGCCGGCGAGAAA
>JAYTML010000467.1:0-3969 GCA_043728655.1 Chthoniobacter sp.
GAGCGGCGGCCCGACGTGCTGCTCTATCAGGCCGGGGCCGATCCCTATTTCGAGGATCCGTTCTCGCCGCTCGCCCTCGATCACGCGGACCTGCTGGCGCGTGACCGGCGTGTCTTCGAGTTTGCGAAAGCGCACGCGATTCCCGTGGCGTGGGTGCTGGCCGGCGGCTACACGAGCGATGTGAGCAAAGTCGTCCGCGTGCATCTCAATACCTTCCAGGCGTGGCGCGAAATCTATGGGGACGTTTAAGAATCACATTCCAGCGGTCATCCTGAGCGGAGTTCCGTGCGGGCGAAGGCGGGACGGAACGCAGTCGAAGGACCCCGTGGAGTTTCCGATGGTGTCGCTGGTGAATCGACGGGGTTCTTCGACTCCGCTCCGCCCGCTTGCCCGCCTGCGCTCCGCTCAGGATGACCGCGTTCTTTATGGCGGGTGAGCCTCGGCGCGGTCCCGGCGATCTGTCGGTCGTCCTGCCGGACGTAGCGCCGGGCGACGTGCCGGCGGCGGTCGAAGCCGCTTTCTCGGCAGCGGGCGCGTGGGCGCGCACGCCTTTGCCCGAGCGGATCGCGCGGCTGCGCGCGGCGCAGCTGGCGCTCGCGGCGGCGAAGGAGGAACTGGCGCTCGGCATCGCGCTGGAGACGGGGAAGCCGCTCACCGAGGCGCTCGGTGAAGTGGGCGCGGTGGTCGCAAAAATTGACCTGACGATCGCGGATGCGGAGCGCTGGCTGGCGGAGGAGGGGAATCTCGGCGGGCCGCATCCGGCGCTGGTCCGGAGGCGAGCGCGCGGGCCGGCGGCGGTCGTGGGGCCTTTCAATTTCCCGCTGCATCTCGGGCACGGCGCGAATGTGGCGCATCTGCTCGCGGGCAATCCGGTGATCTTCAAGCCGTCGCCGCTCGCGGCGTCTGTGGCCGGGCGGTACGGCGAGCTGATGTCGCCTGCGTTTCCTCCCGGCGTTTTTCAGGTCGTGCAGGGCGGGGGAGCGGAGGGCGAGGCGCTGTGCCTCGATCCTCGCGTGAGGTCGGTGTGTTTCACCGGCTCCGTGCCGGTGGGAAAGGCCCTGGCAAAGGCGCTGGCGGAGGACTTTTCCAAAGACCTCGCGCTCGAACTCGGCGGGAGCAATGCGCTGATCGTCTGCGCGGACGCCGATCTCGAAAAGGCCGCGCACGCCGCGGCGGAGGGCGCGTGCCTGACGGCCGGGCAGCGCTGCAACGCCACGAGCCGAGTGATCGTCGAGCGACCCGTCGCGAACGAATTCCAGCGCCGCTTCCTCGATGCGCTCGCCGTCTTTCAGCCCGGCGATCCGCTTCTCGCCACGACGAAGCTCGGTCCGGTGATCTCCGCCTCCGCCGTCGCGCGCTACGAGCGGCTGCTCGCCGAGACACCCGGCGAATGGCTGCTTCCCGGCAAGGCTGAGCCGGAGGTCGGCGGGAAGCGCGGCCACTACGTTCAGCCCGCCGTGGGCTTGCGGACGGACGACGGAGCCACCGACACGGAGTGCTTCGTCCCGATCGTCAGCCTCTTCATCGCCGCCGATCTCGACCACGCGGTGCGGTTGCAAAGCGCCACGCCATTCGGTCTCACGGCATCCGTCTTCACGCGTTCGGAGGAGACGTTTCGCGCCGTGGGCGACCGTCTCGAAGTCGGCAATCTCTACGCGAATCTGGCCACGACCTTCTCGCCCTCCACGCTTCCCTTCGGCGGCCTCTGCGCATCAGGCAACGGGCGCCCCGGCGGACGCGGTTTCATCCGCTTCACGACCGGAGAGCAGGCCGTGCAGTGGGCGGAGTGGTGAGTTTTCCCTTTCGCCCGCCCGCCCCCATCGCTACAGGATTCCGACGGGATGACCTCCGCATCGCCAGCCTCGGGCCGCTTCCGCATTCCGTCCGGCATGCGGCTGGTGGACATGCTCTGCGCGGGGTGGACGGGCATGGTCTTTTTGTTCCTCTACATCCCGATCATTCTGCTCGTGGTGTATTCCTTCAACGCCTCGGAGCTGAGCTTCATCTGGGGCGGATTCAGCTTTGAGTGGTATGGGAAGCTGTGGCGCAACACGGCGCTCATAGATGCCGCCAAGAACAGCGTCATCATCGCCTCGGTCACGACGGTCTTTTCGGTCATCCTCGGCACGCTCGGGGCGTGGCTGCTCTACCGGTACAAATTCCCCGCGCTGCGCTCGCTCGGCACGCTCATCTTCATCCCGATGGTCATCCCGGAGGTCATCATGGGCGTGAGCCTGCTGATCCTTTTCACCGTCCTCGCTGCGCCGCTCAACGAGTGGCTCGCGACTTTCACCGACACGTATTTCGAGAACGGCTTCGCGACGATCATCATCGCCCACACCACATTCTGCTTCCCCTTTGTGCTCGTCGCGGTGCAAGCGCGGCTGGCTGGCGTCGATCCCTGTCTGGAGGAGGCCGCGATGGATCTCGGCGCGCCGCCGATGAAGGCATTCTGGCTCGTCATGGTGCCCTACCTTCTGCCCGCGATCATCTCCGGCGCGCTCATGTCGTTCACGCTCTCGATGGACGAAGTGATCGTCACATTCTTTGTCAGCGGCCCCGGCTCGCAGACGCTGCCGCTGAAGGTTTTCGGGCTCGCGAAAAAGGGGCTCGACCCATCGCTCAATGCCGTCTCCACCGTCTTTATCCTTGTGACAGCCGTGCTTGTGGTGCTTGCTGACCGCATGCGGAAGCTCCACCGCTAGCGGCGACTGGCTCCGTCATTCACCATTATGAAAACCATCCGCCTCGCTCTCATCTGCGCGCTCCTCGCTGTCGTCACTTTTCCCTGCCACGCGCAGGGGAAAAAGCGGCAGGTCCTGAACCTCTTCTGTTGGTCGGAGTATGTGCCGCAGGAAGTGATCGACGGCTTTACCAAGGAGACCGGGATCAAGGTCAACGTGGATAACTATGCATCCAATGAGGAGATGCTCTCCAAGCTCCTGGGGGGCGGCAGCAAGTATGATCTTATCCAACCGTCCGAGTACGTCATCGAGGCTCTGATCAAGGTCGATAAGCTGGAGCCGCTGGCTTTGGATAGCATCCCGAACCTCAAGAACCTTGATCCGAAGTACGCGAAGATGCCGCACGATCCCGATGGCAAATACAGCGTGCCGTGGATGGTCGGGACCGTCGGGATCGCGGTCAATACGGCGAAGGTGAAAACGCCTGTCACCGGCTACAGGGACGTCTTCGACGGTACGCACAAGAAGCGCATCGTGGTGCTGAACGACTCGCGCGAAATCGTCTCGTGGGCGCTGGCGACGCTTGGGATTTCCGCCAACGACATGACGCCGGAGAATCTGGAAAAGGCGAAGCCGATTCTCGCGGAGTGGCTGCCGCAGGTGAAGGTGTATGACTCGGACTCACCGAAGACAGCGCTGCTCAATGGCGACGTGGACCTGGGCATCGTGTGGAGCGGCGAGGCGGCGATCCTTTGGAACAAGTACAAGAAATTCACCTACGTCCTGCCATCGGAGGGAGCGCATCAGTTTATCGACAGCCTCGCGGTGCCGAAGGGCGCGCCGAACAAGGAGAATGCGGAGAAGTTCATCAACTACATCCTCAAGCCCGAGGTCAGCGTGCTGATTTCAAAAGACTTCCCGTACACGAATCCGAACGCCGAAGCCGTGAAGCTCCTGAAGAAGAGCGCGCTCGATAATCCGGCGAGCTATCCGCCCGGCGAGCCCAAGCTCGAAACCTTCCGCGACATAGGCAAGGCAGCGAAGGACATCGACAAGCTCGTGACCGACATCAAGGGCGGGAAGTCAAAGTAAGTCCCGGCTCGCGCCGCCTGCCATGCAAGCCGCAATCGGCGCTCCCGGACCCAGCGGCACACGCCGCCCCGGCCTGCTCGGCTGGCTGCTGATGACGCCGATGCTCCTGTGGCTCGTCGCATTCGTCGTCGCGCCGACTCTCATCCTGCTCGTCTATTCCTTCTGCCAGCGCGATGACCTCGGGCAGGTGGTC
>JAYTML010000468.1:0-2332 GCA_043728655.1 Chthoniobacter sp.
ACGTGGTTCCGCGATCACGTCCACATGCGGTTCCTGCTCGCGGCGGTGAAAGGCAAATGGTTCGCCGGCAAGCACACCGCGAACTACGCCGGGCTGTGGCTGACCTTCGGCCTCATGGGCATCTGGCACGGGCTGGAGCTGCGCTACATCCTCTACGGCGCCTACCACGCCGCGCTGCTATGCGGTTACGACTGGTTTTCCCGCTGGAACAAGACCGCCCGTGTGTGGGGCGACGGCCCGGCGTGGCGCACGGCGAATGTCGTCATCACGTTTCACGCCTTCGCCTTTGGCATCATGCTCTTCAATGGCCACCTCACTCCCAAGGTCGCGCCGCGCCATGATGAAGCCGTGGACACATCGGACTGCCGCACCGTTACCGGCTTCGCATGGGATCGCGCTCAGCCGGGTGAGCCGCTCGAAGTGGACATCTACGTGGACTACGTCTGGGTCGTCCGGGTGAAGGCCGATCAGTTCCGCGAGGACCTCCAGGACCGCGGCATGGGCGACGGGCGCCACGCATTCACCTATGCCTTTGAGAGCTACGTCCGCGATGGCCGCTCCCACACGATCGAGGCCCGTCTCGTCGGCACGGGCCGCAACCTCCGCGGAACCCCGGTCGTCATCACCTGCCCGCAGGACGAGATCGAGCCGCCGCAGCCCGTGCCCTAGGAGCCCGGCTTTTGGTGAGGCTTGCGCCGCAGCCGCAGCCAGTTGTTCCAGGTCTTCCGCAGCGCGTCGCGCGGGCTGAGGTAGCGCTGGTTCAGCTCCGTGCCTTTGGCGATCTGACCGAGGATCCCGCGCACGGAAAAATCGTCCGTGTGCAGGATCGTGTAAGCCGTCCCGATCGCCGCCTCGTGATGCGCGTCGCTGCCTGCCGTCATCGGCAGCTTCCTCATCGTGGCGTATTCAAACGCCTGCTTGTTGTAGCGCTTCAGCGTCGTCGCCGCGTTGAAAACCTCCAGCCCGTCGATCTCCAGCGTCTCCAGCACCGACTGCCGGATGCCCGCGCGGAAAAGATCGTAAGGATGCGGCGGGATCGCCAGTCCGCCCAGGTCATGCACCAGCTTGCACACCTCCGCCGCGGGCGTGCCTTTCAGGTCGTTCGGCAGCAGCACGCCGAGGCAGAGCAGATGCCCCTCCGCCGTCGTCACCTCGTTTCCGGGGATGACGAGAAAGCCATCCACCGGCTGCCCGTCCTCCCGCGCCAGCCCCGCATCGAGCAGGTGCCGGTAGCCATCGCAGGTATTGTGATCCGTCAGCGCGAATCCGTGCAGGCCCTTTGCCCGAGCCGACGCGATCAGCGCCTCCGGTGCGCTCACGCCATCGCCGGAAAACCATGAGTGGCAGTGCAGGTCGATCTTGTATGGCATGGCGGGCAGGATGAATGCGGACGGCGGACGGCGGAAGAAAAATGGCGGGCTGCATTTGCGGAAACTTCTTCATCCTTCCCCGGTCCGTCGGCATTCTGTCCGGATGTTTGGATTCAAAGAATGGACTCTCATCTGCGACGCGCTCGGGCGCGGGGAGCAGAGCATCATCCTGCGCAAAGGAGGCATCGCGGAAGGACGCGCCGGCTTCCGCTTTCAGCACGATGAGTTTCTCCTCTTCCCCACGCTTTTTCACGAGCAGGTGGCGAAGCTCAAGCTGCCGCCAGCCACACCGCTGCCCGCGCCGCGCGCGGACGGACAGCATGAGATCCTTTACCGTGCGCGCGTCGAGTGGACCGAGGACGTGACGGATTCGGGAAAGGTGCGCTCGCTCGCGCCATTCCATCTGTGGCAGGAGACGGAGGTGGAGAAACGCTTCCGGCAGGACGAAAAGCCTGGAGTCAGCCTGGCGTTCGTGCGCGTGGCGCGGCTTGCAGAGCCGTTCATTTTCCCGGACTCCCCGCGCTACGGCGGCTGCCGCTCGTGGATCCCGCTTCCCGAACTTCCGGCTGAGGCGGGCACTGCCGACGTGCTCGACGAGGCCGCGCATCGCGAGCGCGAGCAGCAGATCCGTGCGCTGCTGTGATTCCCCGGAACTACGCCGTCGCTGGGCAGAGGCCGACCGGGCGGGGCACGGGCGACGCTTTCGACGCGCGTCCGATGGCGGCGCCCGCTTCAAGCGACCGGAGTTGCCGGTTCACAAAGCGATCGACCGATCCGGTGATCGCCGCGAGAAGCCGGTGGATGGGGTGCATGATGGTGCAGTCGAGAGTGAGCTGCACTTCGGTGAGATGGTCGCGCACCGGCAGAAACTCGACCAGCCCCGCGATCCGGACATTTCCGGACTCCGAGCGGAAGAGGAGCTGATTCGAGTCGTCGCTGGGAAGCAGGACCAAATCGAAGCG
>JAYTML010000469.1:0-2869 GCA_043728655.1 Chthoniobacter sp.
TGTGAACATCAATCCCGCCTACCGGGTGTCGGAACTCGAATACACGCTCAACCAATCGGAGACGGAGTGCCTCATCATCGGCGAAGGCTTCAAGGACGCCTGCTACGCGGACATGGTGGCGAAGTTGAGAGGCAAGCTGCCGCACCTGCGCCAGGTCGTTTCATTCGTGCCGAAAGCGGGGCTGATGGGATGGGACGAGTTCATGGCGGGCGCGGACAGCGTCGAACCGGCGGCGCTGGCGGAGCGGGAGGCGTCGCTCGATTCCGACGATGTCATCAACGTGCAGTACACCTCGGGCACGACCGGCTTTCCGAAGGGCGCGATGCTTACGCATCACAACATCCTCAACAACGGATTCTGGGTCGGTGAAAGGATGCGCTTCACGCATCGCGACCGGCTCTGCATCCCGGTGCCGTTCTACCACTGCTTCGGCATGGTGCTCGCGAATCTCGCGTGCGTGACGCATGGCGCGACGATGGTGCTGCCCGCGCCGCATTTCTCCCCCGTCCACACGCTCGAAGCCGTCGCCCGCGAACGCTGCACGGCGCTGCACGGCGTGCCGACGATGTTCATCGCCGAGCTCGAGCATCCGCAGTTCCGCGAGTTCGATCTCTCCACGCTCCGCACCGGCATCATGGCCGGTGCGCCGTGCCCGATCGAGGTGATGAAACGCGTGATGAGCGAGATGCACATGGCGGAGATCACGATCGCGTGCGGGATGACGGAGACCTCGCCGGTCTGCAACATGACCGAGGTGGACGACCCGATCGAGGTGCGCACCGGCACCGTCGGAAAAGTCATGCCGCATCAGGAGCAGAAGATCATTGACCCCGACACCGGCCGCATCCTGCCGCGCGGCGAGGCGGGCGAACTCTGCTACCGCGGCTATCAGGTGATGCGCGGCTATTTCAACGACCCGGAAGGGACGCGCGAGACGATCGACGAGGCTGGCTGGCTGCATGGCGGCGACCTCGCGGTGATGGACGAGCGCGGGTTCGTGAGCATCACCGGCCGGCTCAAGGACATGATCTGCCGCGGCGGCGAGAAGATCTTCCCGCGCGAGGTGGAGGAGTTCCTATTCACGCACCCGAAGATCGCCGAGGCGTATGTCATCGGCATCCCGGACGCCTACTACGGCGAGCAGGTCGAGGCGTGGGTGAAGCTCAAGGAGGGCGGGACGATGACGGGCGACGAGGTGACCGCCTTCTGCCAGGGCGAGATCATGGATTACAAAATCCCGACCCGCGTGAAGTTCGTCACCGAATTCCCGACCACGGTGACGGGCAAGGTGCAGAAATACCGGATGCGCGAGATGAGCGCGGCGGAAACGTAACCCGGGCAATCCTGCCCGCTGCGCGATTTGAATTCGCGGGCAGGATTGCCCGCATTACGTCGCCAGCACTTGCCGCATCGCCCGCGAGTATTCATCGGGCCGCAGATTCGCCTTCAGGGGGTTCGTTTCGATGTATTGCCGAAACGCCCACAACTCTCCCGGATCACGTAAGATCCGGTTGTAAGCATCCGCCATCCAGAACGCCTCACCTGTGCGTCTGAGCAGCCGGTTGCAATGTCGCGCGCTCACGCCCTTGATGCCCTTCAGCAAATCAAACAGTGCCCAGCCGTCGCGCGGTGCCAGGAGGCCGTGGACGTGGTTCGGCATCACTACGAAGTCGTCGAGGTCGTAACGCACATTGTCAAAGTGCAGCAAACACCGTTCGACTTCAGCGCGAATTTCGGGCCGGCGCAGATGGCATTCGCCCATTCCCCTGTCGAGCCACTCGTCTTGTCGCTCCGTGCAGCGCTCGCGATATCCGGCTTCGACTTCCGGTGTCCACGGCGCCGGATGCCAGCGCAGCCAGATCTCGCGTTCTTCCTGCCACTGGCGCTGCAAAGCCAACGGCACCGAGTCGCCGAGCCGGAACGTGATGAAGTAAGTCACCCCGCCCTGCGTCCAGTGAGGCATACGACGGCGGGTGATGCGAACCTCGTCGTATTCATCGAAACCGCGGAACGGCACGCGAGTCATCACCGTCTCGTAGCGCGGTCAATCCTGCCGGCGAAGGGAAAAATTGCGCAGTCAATGTGCGCGCCGGATAGTCGGCGGCGCGGGCAGGATTGCCCGCGTTACATCTCGTTGACGCGCACGCGTTTCGCTGACGACACTCCTGCGCATGCCGATTGTCGTTCAGAAATACGGGGGCTCCAGCGTGGCTGATGCCGACAAAATCCGCGCGGTGGCGGAGCGCGTGATGAAGACCAAGGCGCAGGGCTACGATGTTTGCGTCGTCGTCTCTGCCATGGGCGACACGACGGACGAATTGCTCGCGATGGCGAAGAAGATTTCGCCCAACCCCGACCGGCGCGAGCTCGACATGCTGCTCTCCGTTGGGGAACGCATCGCGATGGCGCTGCTGTCCATCGCGATCCGCGAGCTGGGCGGCGACGCGATCAGCTTTACCGGCAGCCAGTCGGGGATCGTGACCAATGACCGCCATTTCGACGCGCGCATCATCGAGGTGCGGCCGTATCGCGTGCAGGACGAACTCGCGCGCGGCCGCATCGTGGTGATCGCTGGCTACCAGGGCGTGAGCTACCGGCACGAGGTCACGACGCTGGGCCGCGGCGGGAGCGACACGACGGCCGTCGCGATGGCCGCCGCGCTCGGCGCCGAGTGGTGCGAGATTTGTTCGGACGTCGATGGCGTCTATACCGCCGATCCGCGCGTGGTGCCGGCGGCGCGGCGCATCGGCACGCTGAGCTATGAGGAGACGCAGGAGATGGCGGAGGCCGGCGCGAAGGTGCTGAACGCGCAGGCCGTCGAGTTTGCCAAGCAGCATGGCATCGCCATCTACGCCCGCGCCACCGCGAG
>JAYTML010000470.1:0-2370 GCA_043728655.1 Chthoniobacter sp.
CGGTGATTTCGCTGAGATGCTTCACCCAGTAGGTGCCGTAGCAGCCGGGGACGACGAGGCGCAGGGGAAAGCCGTTGAGCATCGGGAGCGGCTCGCCATTCATCTCAAAGGCGAGCATGACCTCGCCGTCGAGCGCGTGGTCGAGGTCGAGCGCCTTGATGAAATCGGGGGTCTTTTCGATGAGCGGCTTGTCGAGGCCGTTGAAGGCGACCTGCTTCGCACCGGCCTTGAGGCCCGCGAGTTCGAGTACGTCTTTGAGGCGCACGCCGCGCCACTTCGCGTTGCCCATCGCTCCATTGCCAAGCTGGCCGCCGCCGACTCGGGGCTGGAAAAAACCCCGGCTGTTGCCGGAGCATTGGTTGACGGCGGTGAGTTCGACGCCCTCCATTTTCCGCAGGTCCGCGAGGCTGAGTGTGAGCGGCTTTTCCACGTGGCCTTTCACCTCCAGGCGGAAGGCGTCGGGATCGATGGAGGTCGGCACGCCCGAGAGATGGTAGCGGACGAAAAAGGCGTCATTGGGCGTGACGATGCCTTCATTGAAAACGGCGAAGGGCGTCTCAAGCTGAGGCGGGCGGCTGGTCTGGAGGATGAGCGGGCGCTTCTGCGGAAAGGTCGCGAGAGCGCGGTCGCCATTGGCAAAAGGCAGCGTGACCGTGTCCGCCGCGAAGCCGCGGACGCCGAACAGGCCGGCGGCGCCGGCGAGTGCACTGCGCTGGAGAAAATGACGGCGGGTGGCGGAAGCTGGGAGGAACGTCATGGCGGCAGGCTAGGTACGCGGGAGGGAAAGGTCACTCGGTTATCGCGCGTCGCCTCGGGCCCGACCGCGCCTTTTCCCCAAGGCCCGGCAGTGCGCGCGAACGGCCTGCCAAACGGCATGTTTGACTGGCCGGAAGCGGGCCGCTTTTGCCGGAAGCGGCACCGTTTTCCCCCTGCGAAACTTCCATTTTACAGCCAAGGGTCTTTCCCCCATATTCCGCGCCCCATCATGCTGCCCATCGTCATCAATATCCTCCTCGCGATCCATGTTTTGGTGTCGCTGCTCATCGTCCTGCTCGTGCTGATGCAGCGTCCAAAGAATGAGGGACTGGGTGCGGCCTTCGGCGGCGGCATGACCGAGAATCTCTTCGGCGCGCAGACCTCGAACGTGCTGCAGACCATCACCCGCTGGCTCGGCGTCATCTTCTTCGTCCTCGCGCTCACGCTTTCGTATCTCTACGTGAAAAACACGCGCAAGAGCAGCATCCAGCAGCGACTGGCGACCAAGGGGGCTGCGGTCACATCGATCACGCCGGCCGCAGCCTCTGGGGACAAGGTGAGCGACGCCGCCACAAAGGCCGCTGAGGAGAAGCAGAAGGGCGAGACGCCTGCCGACGGAACGCCTGCCGTGCCCGGGGCCGCGTCTGCACCGGTGAAACCGGGCGAGCCTCTGCCCGCGCCCGCTCCGGCGGCACCGGGGGCTCCCGACGCGAAGCCGGACGCTCCAGCACCCGCTTCGGAAAAGCCGGCGACGCCGGAGAAAGCGCCCGAGAAGCCGGCGGACGACGCGCCCGCGAAGTAGGCTTCGCGCGCTGACGGCGGAGGCCGTTTGATCGGAGTCGATTTGAAAGTGAGGCCCGCTTGACCAAGCGGCGCACGGTGGAAGATCATGTGGCCATTGGTCGCCATCCTGCCGGCGATCTCATCCGGTAACTCCCCATGAATATTTCCCGACTCAGCGCCCTGTCCGTAGCCCTCACCTTCCTTGCCGCGACCGCGCAGGCGATGTTCATGCCGCCGGAACTCGTGCCGGTGGATCGGCTCGTCAGGAGTGCGGAAGCCTACATCGAGAAACACCGGGAGGAATCCGAAGCCCACTACACGCTCGCGCGTATTCACTACCTCGCCTTTTCCACGAAGCGGGACCAGGTCGCGGCGTTTCCCAATCGCCGGGAGGAAGGCGGCAAACCGAGCGTGGCGCCGGACTGGATGAAGGGCTACACGCGCAATGCTGACGGGGCCGACAATGCAGGCCAAACGCCGACGCCCGCGCAACTGGCCGATCATGCGGCGCGTGCGGCGCGGAGTTTCAACGAAGCGGTGCGGCTCGATGCGAAGAACGGCCTCGCCCTGCTGGGGCTGGCGTCGCTGCTGGAGGAGTTCGCAACCTGGCGCGCTACCGCAAAGCCGCAGGGCGTGCCCGCCGAGTTGCAAGGCATCACCGAGCGCCGGATTCGCGACGCCTACTCCCGCGGCTTCGAGGCTGCGATGGTGCAGGACGAGAAACTGACTCATATGCCCGTGGCCGGCCTCAACAGCATCACGGCCCACGAAGCGGCGTCCGCTTTCGTCCGGCTCGCGGCCAAGGCGGGCGAGCCGCTCGCGGCGGAAGAG
>JAYTML010000471.1:0-3267 GCA_043728655.1 Chthoniobacter sp.
GCTTTCGCGCCCTCGCCTTTGATGAGTTCGAGCTGCGCCGAGCCGGGCTTTTTCGCGATGCGAAACTCCAATGTCGCGCCCGCCTCCTGCACACCGCCATGGCCGAGCGCCCGGAAGAAGTGGTCGAGGAAAAGCTGGGCCTCGCTTTTCTCATCGCCTTTCAGCGACCGCGCGAAGGCGGCGAATTGCCCGAGGGAGGATTGCAGTTCAGCCGTGGCCACGGCGCGCAGACTGTCGAATGGGACGGACGAAGACAAGGGCGGCTGCGTCCGGAGGGCGAACTAAGCTCAGGCGTCGAGATAGCGCTTGAGCTTTTCGCGCAGCTCGGTGCGGGCGCGGAAGAGGACGCTTTTCACTGCGGGCACGGACAGGTCGAGGATCTCCGCGATTTCCTCGTAGCGGCGCGGGATCACGGCGCTGCGCTGCGCCTCGCGTCACTCGAACATCTTCAGCCCGCTCGCCATCGCCCGCGCCGACGCCGGTTGGTTCCAATCCCCTGCTCGAAATCGCCGCCATGCGCCACGAGCGCGCAGACGAGCGGCTGTTCATCTCCCAATCACCGGGCTGCTACGTCCGCGGCATTCGATCATCGCAAGTGTCGCACCGATTTTCCCAACTGCGGCCCCACGCTTTCCCTGATCATGGAGATCAAAAGAGCCACCCGTGGCCGTATCCAACTCCCATGCGCCGGTGTCGCCCCACGAACCCACCTCCAGCGGCACGGTGTCAGTTGGACGCCACCTTGACAGAGCAGCCGCTCACCCGTAAGCCGCCACGCTCCCCTGACTGCAAGCCATGAGATCCCGGACCCTCCTCTCCCTCGCGATCACCTTTTTCGCGCTCTCCCTCCCGGCTCGCATCCATGCGAGCGCGCCACAGTATCGCGTCCTCGACCTCGGTTCCTTCGGTCCATTTGCTAACGACGTTTTCGGCATCAATGCCTCGGGCCAAGTCGTGGGGAATGCTTTGGTCCCCCGCAACGGAATGCCACCGAACCCCCTTCAAACCTCTGTCCAGCACGCGATTCGCTGGACCGGGACTGTGGCAGAAGAGCTGGGACCGCTCGATACAGCCAGTGGCTGGGGCTACAGCATCAATGATTTCGGGCAGATCGCGGGCGCGTCCGGGCCTACTCTCGCGCAAGGGCAGGCCGTGCGGTGGACGGGAACGACAGCGGAGTTTCTGCCATCTCTTGGTGGTCCCAGCGTCGGCGTCGGGATCAACAATTCCGGGCAAATCGCTGGATATTTTGGAACTTTAGGTCCGCTGGTGGCGTCGCCAGCGTCGTATGCAGTACGATGGACAGGTGCAGTAGCGGAGGCCTTGGAGACTCCAGACGGTCTGCACAGCGCCGCCTTTGCGATCAATGAAGTGGGGCAGGTTGCAGGCTCCCTTTTCGATAGGCGCATATCCGGGCAGACCAGCTCGCAAGCGGTGCGCTGGACGGGGACAACGCTGGAAACGTTTGGAACCCTCGGCGGTACGCGGAGCGGTGCCAGCGGGATCAATGCTGCGGGGCAGGTGACGGGAGGTGCCTACCTTCCGGGCGACAGCGTCATGCACGCAGTGCGGTGGACCGGGACCACGCCAGTCGATCTAGGGACTCTGGGTGGGACCTTCAGCGTTGGCTACGCGATCAATGGTTCCGGGGACGTTACCGGCATATCGCTCGACGCCGGCGGTTTTAACTTTGTTCCGTTTCTCTACACCGACGGGGTGATGTACGACCTCAAAAGTCTCCTACTGCCAGACTCCGGCGTTACGGATCTGACTTTGGGCAATCCTTGCAACAATCTCAATGACCTCGGCCAAATTGCGGCATACGGCACCATCGGCGGCCAAAGGCACGTCCTGCTTCTGACTCCAACACCCGAGCCAGCGACCACTGTGCTAATGCTGGGCGGCGGGCTGTTGCTGGGCTTGCGACGGCGGTAACGATAGGGACGCGTGGGCAGCCTTACCCAAAAGGCTGGCCGAGCAGAGTGAGGCTCTGGCAGCGTGGCGCGATGCAGCAAACTACCAAACGCGTCGTCCGCATCGGCATCGGGGGGCCGGTGGGCTCGGGGAAGACCATGCTCGTTCTGCGGCTCTGCCAGTGGCTGCGCGGGGAGCTTTCCATCGCGGTGGTGACGAATGACATCTACACGCGGGAGGATGCGGAGTTTCTGGTGCGAAATGATGCGCTGCCGGCGGATCGCGTGATCGGCGTGGAGACGGGCGGCTGCCCGCATACGGCGATCCGCGATGACACTTCGATGAACATGGCGGCGATCGCGGAGCTGGAAAAACGGCATGCGGATGTGCAGGTCATTTTGGTGGAAAGCGGCGGCGACAATCTGAGCGCCACGTTTTCGCCCGAACTGGTGGAGGCGTTCATCTACGTGATCGATGTGGCGGAGGGGGACAAGATCCCGCGCAAGGGCGGTCCGGCGATCCGGCACAGCGATCTGCTGCTGATCAACAAGACGGAGCTGGCGCCGTATGTCGGCGCCGACCTCGGAGTGATGGCGCGTGACGCGAAACTGATGCGCGGAGAGCGGCCGGTGATCTTTGCGGATCTGCGGAGCGAGAAGGGCAAGGACGAGGTGCTGGCGTGGCTGCGGCGGGAGGTGCTTTTCGTTTGAAAACGGAGAACGTCCAACGTCCAACGCCCAACACCCAACATCCAAGTAGGAATCCACGCGTAGCGTCTCCCCACTTCGACGTTGGGTGTTGGGCGTTGGACGTTGGACGTTGAAATCCGATGGCGCTCTCCGGCCATCTCGATCTCACCTGCGCGGCGGATGCTGATGGGCGCAGCTTTCTGCGGCGGCAGTCGTTTTGCGCGCCGATCCACCTGAGCAAGCCGCATCTCGATGAGGGCGTGCTGGTGGTGAATGTCGTGAACCCGACGGCGGGCCTGCTCGCGGGGGATCGCATCGCGGTGCGCGTGGCGGTGGAAAACGGGGCGCGGGTGCTGCTGACGGCGCCGAGTGCGAGCCGCGCGCATCGGGTGATCGAGGGCGATGCGCGGGTGGAGCAGGAGTTCCATGTCGCGGCCGGCGGATGGCTGGATGTGTGGCCGGAGATTTTCATCCCGCAGGGCGGGGCGCGCTACCGGCAGCGGACGATGGCGCGGGTGGAGGAAGGCGGCGGGCTGCTGCTGATCGAGATGATCGCGCCGGGGCGCACGGCGTCGGGCGAGGTGTTTGAATTCGCGGAGCTGGACTGGGAGACGGAGGTTTTTCTCGGTGCGGAAAAGATCGCGCGTGAGCGCTACACGCTGAC
>JAYTML010000472.1:0-2325 GCA_043728655.1 Chthoniobacter sp.
GAGCGCACGGTGCATGCGGATGGAAAGGTGACCTACACCTGCCGCCTCAAGCGCGGCATACATTATCACGACGATCCGTGTTTCCCAGGCGGGAAGGGCCGCGAGGTCGTCGCCGAGGATGTGCATTACGCGTGGCTGCGGATGAGTGATCCAAAGGTCGAGTGCCCGATCCTCTCGACGCTCGCGCCGCTCGTCCTCGGCATGGAGGACATCTATGAGACGGCGAAAAAGGCGGGCCGCTTTGACTACTCGGTGCGCATGCCGGGTCTGGAGGTGGTCGATGCGCAGACTTTCAAGATCCACCTCGCGAGCGCGTATCCGCAGATCGTCTATTGGCTGGCGATGCCATTCACCACGCCGGTTCCGCGCGAGGCGGTGGAGTACTACGACGGGAAGAAACACGAGGGCGAGGCAAAGCAGCGCGCGGAGTTCAACTGGCATCCGGTCGGCACCGGCCCTTTCATGATCGCCGAGTACGAGCAGGCGCACCGCTTCCGGCTGGTGCGAAATCCGAACTACCGCACCACGGTATTTCCGAGCGACGGCTTCCCACCGGAGAAGGCGGAGTGGCTGAAGCAATTTGCGGGGCAGAAGCTCCCGATGATCGACGAGATCGAGTGGCCGATTCTGCGGGAGACGACCTCGATGTGGCTGCTGGCGCGGCAAGGTTACTTTGACGGCACGGCGGTGGCGAAGGATGCCTTTGGGCGGATCGTCGCCGGCAAGGATGCGCTCTCGCCCGACCTGAAGGCGCGCGGCATGTCGCTGGAGAAGGACACGGAGCTGAGCACGTTTTTCATCAGCTTCAATTGCAGCGACCCGGTGCTGGCGAACCCCAAGCTGCGCAAGGCGCTGGCGTGCGCCTACAACGCGCAGGGCTACGTGGACATTTTCAAGAACGGCGTGGCTCCCGTGGCCACGCAGCTTGTCCCGCCGGGCATCTTCGGGCACCTGAACGATTGGACGAATCCGAATTCTTTCGATCTCGAACGCGCCCGGCGGCTGATCGCCGAAGCGGGCTATCCGGGCGGCATCGACCCAAAGACCGGCCAGGCGCTGGAGCTGACGATGGACGTGACGGCGACCGGCTCCGAGGAGCGGCAGACGGCGGAGTACGAGCAGCGATGCTTCGAGGCGCTGGGCGTCAAAATCAAAGTGCTCGAAAACACATTCGCCAAGATGCTGGAGAAGCAGGAGCGCGGGCAGTTCCAGATCGCGCCTAGCACCGGCTGGGGCGCGGACTACCCGGACCCGGAGAATTTCTTCTTCCTTTTCTACAGCAAAAACATCCCGCCCGCCGGCAAGAACGAGTCGCGCTACGTGAGCGCGGAGTACGACAGGGTCTTCGAGCAGATGGCGCTGATGGACAACGGCCCGGAGCGGCTTGCCCTGTGCCGGCGGCTCAATGAGCTGCTCGCGGAGGACTGCCCGGCTGCGTTCAATTTTCACAAGGCCTACTACGTCGTCGTGCAGCCGTGGGCGCGGCGCACGCACGCGAACATGATGCTCGAGGGCGGCCCGAAATACCTCCAAGTCGATCCCGTGATGCGCGAGCGAGCGCAGCGCGAGTGGAACCGCCCCACATACTGGCCGCTCGGGCTGCTCGCCGCCGCGATCATCGCGGGGATCATCTATGCCGTCCGCTGGAACCGCCGTCTGAATGCTTAGCTACATCGTTCGCCGCCTGCTCTACGTGCCGCTCATCATCTTCGGGGTGATGCTGCTGACCTTTGTGCTCTCCTTTGTGGTGCAGACGCCGGAGCAGCGCGCGCGCGGGATTCTCGACAAGCGGGCGTCGCCCGAGGCGATCCGCAACTACCTGCACGAGCGCGGATACGACAAGCCGCTGCTCGTCAACCACGCGGCCGGCGCGAGCTGGCACGACAGCATTTTTTTCAACGAGATGACGAATCTTGCGCGGCTCCGCCTCGGCAAGTCCGACATCACCGGCGAGCCGCTTGCCGACAAGTTCCTCGCCGGGGCGCTGCCTTCGCTCGCCATCACGCTGCCCGCGGCGGTGTGCGGGCTGCTGCTCGCCGTCTCACTCTCGCTCTACCTTGTGCTTGTACGCTACTCGGCGGTGGACCGTGCGGGCACGATCGGCTGCGTGGTGCTGATGAGCGTGGTGCCGATGCTGTACATTTTCGCCGGGCAGTCGCTCCTGGCGTCTGATTTGAAATGGTTCCCGGTTTCCGGCTTCGACCTCTCGCACTGGACCGGCCTGCGCTTTCTCGTCCTGCCAGTCATCATTTTCTGCGTCATCCATCTCGGCGACGAGACCCGCATCTACCGGGCGGTCTTTCTCGATGAGATCGCGCAGGACTA
>JAYTML010000473.1:0-2274 GCA_043728655.1 Chthoniobacter sp.
CCGCGCGGTAAACCTGCCCGGCTGAAATATCCCGCATGCACTGCACCCCGATCATGCAATCCCGCAGCGCCTCCGCCTCGGTTTTGGCAAAGTTTTTCATGCACGGCGCGCAGGGCAGCGGCACGCGGATCATCCGGCTCGTCGGCGCTTTCGGCGCGGTGAAAACGTCGTCGGTCGGGCCGTAGAGCGCGATCAGGGGCGTGCCGTGCGCGTTGCCGATGTGCATCTGTCCGCTGTCGTTGCAGACCAGCAGGCGGGCGTATTTGATCACGGCGGACACCTCATCCACGCTCGTCTGTCCGGCGATGTTCACCGCGTGGAGCGAATGCCGTTTGAGGAACTCGTCAATCACCGGCCTTTCGTAGCGGTCGCCGGGTAGCACGACCGTCTCGCCGTCCGCCGTGAGCCTTCGGATCAGTTCGGCAAAGCCGTCCTCGCTCCATCGCTTCGGTGTCACTCCGGCATTCGCCGCGGAAACCTGGATCGCGACATAGCCACGGGGCCGGAGGCCGAACCGCCCAAGTGCCCCCTCGCCGACCGGTGCAATGTGCGTTTCGTAGGTGCGCACAAACGGTCCGTGCAACCGCTCCAGCAGGTCGAAGTGCAGGTCGCTCTCGTGCGCGTCGAGCCGCAGCGGCACCTCGTCCGTTACCACATCGCGCGTCCAGCCCATGTCCTGCCCGAGCACATCCAGCGTATGCCCGATGCGCCGCGGGATGCCCGCCAGCAGCACGCCCCACCACACAAACGCCGGCGCCCCGTCGAAGGGGATGAGCGCCGTCGCCAGCCGCGCCCGGCGCAGGCGCAGGAAAAAGAGCACCTTCCGCCACGCGGGCGCGTTCATGGCGAGCCAGAGCACCTCGTCCGCGATGCCATCGCCCGCGCGGAAAACGCATTCCGTGCCGAAAGGGTTGCCCGCGAGGATGACGATCCGCGCCTGCGGATACAGTTCACGCAGCGTCCGCACCATCGGCGTCATCATCAGGAAATTGCCGAGGCCGGAGTAGGCGGGAATGAGAAACGACTGGCCGTCCCGGCGGGCTCGCGCCAGCGCTCGAAGGAGCGCGATGAAGCAGCGCTTAAGGAAACGCATTGGATCGCAGTTGCCTCGCGGGGCTGCGGGTGGGACCGGCCGCCACAGCTCAGTCGAGCCTCCGAAGATGGGCATCCAACCCGTGGATCACATTGCAAAAGTAGGTGGCGAGAAAGCGCAGGACCGCTTTCAGGGCCGGATGCTCGACACTGCGTCCGAACCGGTAGAACCAAGTGCTCCTGAAGACGGGCTTGAATGGATTCACGCAGAACACGATTTTTTCGATCTTGAACCGGGCATTCGAGTAGTAGGCGCGCTCCTTTCCCCGCCAAGTCGTCGGATCGTAAAACTCGAAGATTTCCTCGGAAAAAAGCCGCTCGTGCGTCGGATCGCCCCATGCCTCGAAGGAATTCCAAAACGGCACTCCGATGAAGACCTTCGCGCCCGGCTTTGTGATCCGGTGGACCTCCTCCATGGTCCGCGTGGTGTCGCGCAGGTGCTCGAAGACATTCTCCGCAAAGACCTCGTCGAACTGCCCGTCCGCGAACGGCCAGGGAAAGACACGCAGGTCGTGGACAAGATCCACGCCCGGCAGTTGCACGATGTCATGGTTCAGCCAGCCTTCCTTGACGAGGTGGCCGCAGCCGAGTTGGAGTTTGGTTTTCACGTGAGGAAGGGGCATTGGTGTATCATAAATTCGAGCACCTCAGCGGCAAGACGCAGCGCTTCGAATGCGTCTTCACGGGTGGGTTCCGACACGTCGCCGGGATAACGGAATTCGGCGGCGAACGGGTTCAGAAAAGCGGCATGCGGACGCAGGCTTTCGAACGCCGGTTCGAGAGGGGCGCACAGACCAAGGAGCCGGTTGAGATCGTGCGTCTTCGGAAAAGGCACCTCCTTCCAGACCAGCCATGCCTTAATCGCCTGCTCGGCCGCCTGCTGAGAGTGATAGACCGCGATGTCGAGGGCGGGCGGTTCCGCCGCCAGCAGCAGACGCATTGCTGCGAGATCGCGGCACGACTTCGTCCACCAAGCCTGCACGAGCGCCCGCTGTTCAGCTTCCATACAGCTTGCGCCCTTCACCGAGCACCGTGCTGGCAAGGGAGACCTTCACCTGGCGCTCGCGATCCCATTCGGCGCGTGTCATGACGATCACATCCTTGGGCATGGCCACCCGGCTGAGCAGGCCGTGCGCTCGTTGTGCCCGGCGGTAGCGGGGCTCAGTGGAATCCGCAACGACC
>JAYTML010000474.1:0-3615 GCA_043728655.1 Chthoniobacter sp.
TCACCCTCCGCATTGCAGCACTCGGCGCGAAAGTTTGCGATGCGGCCGGCCTGTGCCTCCGCCAGCGCCTGCGCGGCGTGCGCCCCGTACGGCGGCTGCCACACATCGCTCCAGCGAAGCTTCCGCAACTGCTCCGGCGTGAATTGCTGAAAACGTTCCTCGGCGCGCCGGTTGGTCGAGATCACCGCGCCGTCAGGCGCGAGCACCAGCATGGCGTCGCCGCTTTCGTTGAAGACGCGCGCCTTGAAAGCTTCGGTGACGCGCAGAGCCGCCTCCGCCCGCCTTCGCGCGCGAATGTCCCGCGCTGTCAGCCCGTACAGTACTCCCAGCATGGCGAGCGTCGCCACGCCGCCTCCGAGCACTGAGGCCCGCGTGGAGAAAGCGCCGCGCTGCGCCGCCTCATTCTCCGAGCGCATCGCGCCATCCTGCGTGCGCAGCATTTCCCCTAGGATCTGCCGGATCTCGTCCATCGTGTTCTGCCCGACTTTCGTGGCCACCAGAGCGTCCGCCTTCGCAGTGTCGCCGCTCCGCCGGAGCTCGATCATCGATTCCAGATTTGCGATTTTAGCCTGGATCAGGCTCTCCAGCATCGCGACGCGGGCACTCTCCGGCGGCTGCCGGGTCGCCAAAGCGCGGATCGCATCGAGATCCTGTTTCAGCCGTGCCGTCGCACGGTCGTAGGGATCGAGAAAAAAGGTGTCCCCAGTGATGACGAAACCGCGGCCTCCGGTCTCGGCATCCGTCACCGTGGCGAGGAGCTGCCGGACGTCGCGAAGCGCCTGCTCTATCCCCGCCACCCGATCCTGGCTCGCTATCAGCCGCTGCGTATTTACGAACGTCGCTGCGCCGATCCCTGCGAATGCCGCAAGGGCCAGCGCGAAGGCTGCGAATGTTCGTTTTTCGATGGAGGATTTCATCCCAGGGCAGATTTGGAACGAATCCTTTGAGCAAACGCCGCGCCGCACCCGGCGTCGGTACGTGAGAAACCCCGTTTTGCACTGGGCAAAACGGGGTTTCTCGGGTGGACGAGGGGGAAATTACTTCAGCTTGGACTTGAGGTCTTTGCCCGCGCCGAACTTCACGCTCTTGGAAGCCTTGATTTTGATCTTTTCACCCGTCTTCGGGTTGATGCCCATGCGGGCCTTGCGGCTCGCGATTTTGAAAGTTCCGAATCCGACGAGCTGCACCGGCTTGCCTTTTTTCAGGCCGGCTTTGATGCCGTCGATGACTGCTTGGACCGAGCGTTCGGCCTGCGCTTTGCTTGTCTCCTTGCCGAGGGATTTTTGAACGGACTCAACGAGTTCTGCCTTGTTCATGAGATGGTTTTCCTTGATTTGATTGTTTGCGGCTGGGGGTGGAACCAGCGAAGTGGGCGCAGTGTTGCCAGCGCGGGAAAATGAAGTCAATAAATTCTTCAAACATTTTCGAAATACTCCAGAATCCTGTAAATATCAGCCTTCGCGGTTGATTTTGCGCCCGCCTGAAATCCTGCCCGCCATGAATTTTCCAGACCGCCTGAACCGCTACCTCGACTCCGCTCCCACGATTCATCCGACCGCTTTCGTCGCTCCGGGCGCGGACATCATCGGCGATGTCACGCTCGCAGAGGAATCGAGCGTGTGGTTTCAGGCGGTGCTCCGCGGCGACATCAATCGCATCGTCATCGGCCCGCGCTCGAACGTCCAGGACGGCGCCGTCGTGCATCTCGCGGACGACTACGGGACATTCGTCGGCGAACTCGTGACCGTGGGCCACAAGGCGATCCTCCACGCCTGCACCATCGGCGACGAAGTGCTCGTCGGCATGGGCGCGACCGTCCTCGACGGCGCGGTCGTCGGCGCGAGGTCCATCATCGGAGCCGGCGCGCTCATCACTGGTGGGAAAGAGATTCCCCCCGGTTCGCTCGTGCTCGGTTCCCCGGCGAAAGTCGTCCGTGCACTTTCGCTGGAAGAACAAGCAGGGATCAGGGTTTGGGCCGAAAAATACGTCGCTCTTTCCCGCGCCTACCGCGAGCGGGCCGGGATGTAGGCGGCATTTCGCCATCGCCTCACCGCCGGATCGCCGCATCGGCGACGGGTGGTCCGCCCATTTTCGGGAAACTGACCGCATCGTTTTTCGAGGAACATTTTTCGGAGGAACATTTGCCGACTCCCCGGCGATGCCGGCAGATCCAAAGGCCCGGCCGGGCACTGCTGCGGAACGTCGCTGTGCTCTCATATTGCGGCCCGCGAAAACCGCAGGCGAAGGCGGTTTCAACACCGTTTGCTCACCGCCGTTCGCGCAAGGAATTTCGCGCCGAAAAATTTCATGGATTTGACAAAAATTCCTTCCAACCCACAACCGATTGTGGTTTCCTTTAACCCCTAGCCCAACATCATGTGGTTGCTGACAGCGGATTCACTGGGAATTCGCAGGTCGCTAACAGGATATTGGGCGTCCCCCTGGGAGTTATCCACCAACCGTTCACAATCACCGTCACCCGCCATGCTCAAATTGAAAAACAACCGCCGCTCCACCAGCCGTGTGAATGTCGCCGACAGCCGTCGTCGCCCCAATGAGGGACTGAAGTTCGCCCGCGTCTTCAGTCAGAAAGCGATCGCCCCTTTCGACGAAATCGAGTGGGAGCAGCGCACCGCGGAGATCACCGACGACTCGGGCAAGGCGATCTTCAAGCAGGAGAACATCGAGGTGCCGAAGTCGTGGAGCGCTCTCGCCACTAAGATCGCCGTCTCGAAATACTTCTACGGCGACATCTCGCACGGCAACGATCCCTACAAGGGCGGCCGCGAGCGCAGCGTGAAGCAGCTCGTCCACCGCGTCACCCGCACCATCACGGACTGTGGAATCAAGGACGGCTACTTCACCGACAAGGAGAGCGCCGAGATCTTCTACAACGAACTGACATGGCTCTGCGTGAACCAGTATGGCGCCTTCAATTCGCCGGTCTGGTTCAATGTCGGCCTCTGGCACCAGTACAAAGTCGGCACCGGCCGCGGCGAAGGGAACTACTACTACAACCACAAGACCGGCCAGGCCGAGCGCGCCAAGACCCAGTACGAATACCCGCAGGGCAGCGCCTGCTTCATCCAGTCCGTCGAGGACACCATGGAGGACATCATGCGCCTCGCGCTCAGCGAGGCCATGCTCTTCAAGTATGGCTCCGGCACCGGCAGCGATCTTTCCACCCTCCGCTCCACGCGCGAAAAACTCAGCGGCGGCGGCAAGCCCAGCGGCCCGCTCAGCTTCCTGAAGGTCTATGACCAGGTCGCCAACGTCGTGAAATCCGGCGGCAAGACGCGCCGCGCAGCGAAGATGAACACGCTCAAGGACTGGCACCCGGACATCGAGGAGTTCATCGAGGCGAAATCCAAGGAGGAGAAAAAGGCGTGGGCGCTCATCGAGCAGGGCTACGACGGCAGCTACAACGGCGACGCCTACGGCTCGATCATGTATCAGAACGAGAACCTCTCCGTCCGCATCAGCGACGAGTTCATGAACGCCGCCGTCGCAGGCAGGGAGTGGTGGACCAAGCGCGTCACCGACGGCAAGCCCTGCGAGAAAAAGGACGCCGCCGCCCTGCTCCGCAAGATTGCCGAAGGCACCCATCTCTGCGGC
>JAYTML010000475.1:0-10727 GCA_043728655.1 Chthoniobacter sp.
GCCCACGGTCTCGGGATCGCGCCGCGCCTCGTCGGCGAGGATCACGGCGAGCTCGTGGATGCGGTTGCCCCGGACCATCTGCGCCACGTCCGCGCCCTGAAAGGCGGTCTCGACGGCTTCGAGCACCTCCAGCGGACGGAAGCCGAATTGAGTCAGCCGCTCCGGCCGCAGATGCACGGCCAGCACGGGGGCTCCGGGCGGCGCTTTCACCTGCACGTCCGCATTGCCGCGCACCGCGGAAAGCTCCGTCGAGATGAGCCGGGCGGCCGCGTCGAGCTGATCGAGGTCTGCGCCAAAGACATTCACGACCACGCTCGCCGTCTCGCCCGAGATCGTCTCGCTGATCCGGTCGCCGAGGAAGGTCATCACCTCGCTCTGCACGCCGGGGAAATCCGCGAGCAGCTCACGCAGAAATGCCTGCGTCTCCGCCTCCTCCGCGGGCGTCGTGCCGCGTTTCAGCTCCACGTGAAACTCGCTCTGGTTCGGGCCAAACGTGTCCTCGCCCGCCTCCGCGCGGCCGATCTGCTGCTCGACGGTGGCGATGTGTTCGTTCGCCAGCATCATCTCGGAAAGCCGCTTCCCGGTGCGCAGCGATTCCTCGAGCGACATGCCGGGCCGCGCCTTCATGCCGATGACAAAGTGCCCCTCGCGGAACTCCGGCAGCAGCTCGCCGCCAAAGAACGGCACCAGCGCGCATGCCCCGGCCACCAGCGCGAGCGCGCCGGCCACGGTGAGCCGCGGCGCGTTCGTAAACCAGAGCACCCAGTCCCGGTGGATGTCCTTTAGAAAGCGCACCCAGCCCGGCTCGTCGTGCGCCTTTGCCCGGCTGAGAAAGGCGAGCGCCATCGCGGGCGTGACCGTGAGCGCGACGCCGAGCGACGCCATGATCGAGAGGATGAAAGCGACGCCGAGCGGGGCGAAAAAGCGCCCCTGCAGGCCGGACATCGTGAGCACGGGAAGGAAGACGACCGCGACGATGAGCGTGGCATACACGACCGCCGTGCGCACCTCCATCGAGGCGTCGAGCACCACCCGCCACAGCGCGCGTGGCGCGGCCAGCACGGCGTTTTCCCGCAGCCGGCGGAGGATGTTTTCCACGTCGATGATCGCGTCATCCACGACCACGCCGATGGCCACCGCAAAGCCGCCGAGCGTCATCGTGTTCAGCGACACGCCGAATGCGTCGAGGATCAGCACCGCCGTGAGCAGCGAGAGCGGGATCGAGATGAAGGAGATGAACGCGATGCGCAGATCGAGCAGGAAAAGCATCAGCACGATGGCCACGAGCGCGCCGCCGATGAGCAGCGACTCCTGCACGTTGCCGAGCGCCGTCTCGATGAATGTCGCCGGCCGGTGCAGGCGCGGAAGGACCCGGATGCCCTGCGCCGCGAAGACCGGCTTCAGCTCATCGAGCGCGGACTCCAGCGCGTGGGTGACGGTGAGCGTATTTGCGCCGTACTGGCTGCGCATCGTGACGAGCACGCCCGGCCCGCCCATGATTAGCGTGTCGCCAAATTTCGGCTCCGCGCCGAGCACCACGCGCGCGACATCGCGCATCCGCACGACAGGCGCGCCCTTGCGCACGACGACCTCCCCCAGCTCCTCCGGCGTGAACATCTGGCCGCTCGTCTGGATGACGATGCGCTGGCCCGGCGTGTCGATGAAGCCCGCGCCGCGCACACCGGTCGCGGCCTTCGCGGATTCCAGAATATCGGTCAGCGTGAGGTCAAACGCCGCGAGCCGCTCCGGCAGCACCTGCACCTGGAGCTGCTCCACTTCGCCGCCGAAGACATTCGCGCCCGCCACGCCCTGCACCGCGAGCAGGCGCGGCTTGAGCGTCCAGTCCACAAAGGTCCGCAGCTCGCGGCCCGACAGTTTTTCCGAGACGAGCCCGATCTTCAGCAGGTCCATCGTCGAGGACGTGAGCGGCGACATGGTGGGCGCGCGCACGCCGTCGGGGAGCTGGCGGGCGAGTGTGCCGAGCTTTTCCGAAAGCGACTGCCGGGCGAGGTGGATGTCCGCGCCTTCCTTGAAAACAGCGGTGACGACGCTGAGCCCCTGGATGCTCTCCGAGCGCACGGAATCGAGGTCGGAAGCGCCATTGACCGCGCTCTCGACGGGCCGCGTGACGAGCACCTCCACCTGCTCCGCCGAGAGCCCCGGCGCCTCCGCCTGGATGGTGACTTGCGGCGCGACGAACTCCGGGAAGACATCGAGCGACGCCCGCGAGGCCACGTAGCCGCCCCACGCGAGCAGCGCCAGCGCGAGCGCCATGACGATGCCGCGGTGCCGGAGCGAGAGCTGGATGACGAAGCGGAGCATCTCAGTCCGGCTCGCCGCCGCCCTGCGCCTTCAGCTCCTCGCTCAGGAGCGACTGCGCGCCCGTGACCACGAGCAGGTCGTCGGCCTTGATGCCGCCGCCCTCGGCGACGAACCAGCCCTTGTCCCCGTCGAGCGGGGTGTCGAGCGTCACGCGTTTGCGGACGAATTTCTCCTCCTCCTCCTGCACATAGACCCACGCCCGCCCGTCGTGCCGCAGCACCGCGGAGCGTGGGATCGCGAATCCGGCGCGCGGCTTCTGCGGCAGCTCCAGCCAGGCCGTGAGCGCCATGCCGGGGCGCAGCGCAAAGGGCGGCGCATCCACGCGCAGGATGAAACCCTGCGCCTGCGTCTTCGGGTCCACGTCGGCCGCGGGCGTGATGTCCGCCGTGTCCACGGGCTGCTGCTCGCGGCCGAGCACGAGCACCCGCGCGCGCTCCGGCTGCTCGGCGAGCGCCTCTCCCGCCAGGATGTCCACGCGGATGAGCGCGGTGTCGCCCCGCACGAGCCGCTCGATGAATTCGCGCCGCTTGGCCGCGTCGAGCGAGCCAAACGCCGGCCCCCACTCGAGCAGCGCGCGGCGCCGCAATCCGTCGGCCTTGATTTCATCCGCGCGGAACTGCGCCTCCGCCGCCTCCATCGTTTTGCGCGCGAGGTTCTCGCCGTTTTTGAAAAGCCCCTGCGTCCGCTCCTGCTCCGAGCGCGATGCGGCGAGCGCTGCCTCGGCGCCGGCGAGATCGCCATCGAGCGTGACGATCGGCGTCGGATCGAGCACGCGGCCGAATGCGATGCGCTGCGGTTTCAGCTCCGTCTTCTCGGGTTCCCCCTTGTCGAGGTCGAGCGCCTCCCATTTCTCCTTCTCGAGCGTCACCTGAAATTCCGCGGGCTTTTCCTCCTCCGGGGCGCCGGCGGCAGCCTCCTCGGATTTCGGCTTTTCCCGCTGCTTCCGCACGCCGGTCCATAGCGTCCATGCGAGCCCCAGGACGACGCAGCAGAGGATGAGGAAATTGGCGGTTTTTTTCATGTGGCGTGAGCGGATCGTGGATGCGTGCGGGCGGTGGTCAGCGGGAGAGGAGGACGCCGGACGCATCCTCGAGCGCGCCGAGCGCCTGCTGCGCCTCGATGAGCGAGTCGAGCCGCAGCAGCCGCGCGGCCTGCAGCTCCACCTGCGCGCTCACGAGCGTGAGGCGGTCGTTTTCGCCGGCCTTGAAAAGTGCCTCCACCGACCGCTGCTGGCGCTCCTGAGCGGCGAGCAGTTGGTCGGCCGTCTCCAGCTTGGTGACCGCGCCGCGATAGGCGGCGAGTGCGAGTTCCAGCCACGCCAGCGCCTTTGCCTGTGCGGCGTTGAAATTCGCGGCCGCCTCGTTCCGCTTTGCCAGCGCCTCGGCGATGGGGCCGCGATTCTGGTCGAGCAGCGGCAGCGTGAGATTGAAACCGATCGTCCATTTGTCCTGGCCCTGGTCAAAGCTGTAGCCGGGCCCGAGATGCACGTCCGGCCACTGCTTCGCGATCTCCAGATGCAGCGCGGCGTCCGTCGCCGCGTACTCCGCGAGCGTGGCGAGCACGTCAGGGCGCTCGGTCAGCGCGGCGCGGCGCAGCTTGCGTTCGGCTGGCTGCGCGGGCAGCGACTCGATCCCGGTGAATGAAATCCGTACCGGCTCCAGCGCATGCACTGAGACTCCGAGCGCGGCGGCGAGTGTGGCCCGCGCCTCGGCGCTGACCTTCTGCGCTTCGCGGCTTTGCAGCCGGCTTTGGTTGAACTGGAGCCGCGCCTGCAGCGACTCCACGCGCGAGGCTTCGCCTGCGGCGATCCGCGCGTCGAAAAGCTTCACGGTTTCCGCCTGATCGCTCTCCTGCATCGCCAACAGCTCCGCCCGCTGCCGCGCCGCGAAAAGCGCGAACAGGCTGCTGCGCACCTTCGACTGCGCCAGCCGCTCCGCCGTGGAAAGATTCAGCGCCGCCGCATTCACCAGCGCCTGCGCCTGCGCGATGCGATGCCCGCGCTTCCCCGCCGTCTCGACCGGCACATCGAGTGTGAAGCCGTTCGTCCACGGCGACGCACCGCCGAGCAGCCGCGCGGTGTTTGTAGCGGAAAAGCCGAGCGAAGGATTGGGCCGCGCGCCGGCTGTGATGACCGCGGCCTGCGCCGTCGCCAGCTTCGCCCGCGCGATCCCCATGTCCGGATGCATCTTCGACGCCGCGGCCATGAAGCGCGCACGGTCCCAAGTCCCGCCGCCGAGCGTGGCGCCCTGCAAATCCGCGGCACCCTGCGCAGCCGTGATCGGCTGCGGCGTGTAGCGCACGCAGCCGGCGGTCGCGACCGCGCACGCTGCCGCGATGAAAATTCGCCGTCGCACGCCTTACTTCTCCTCGGGCTTCACCTTGCCGCCCTCGAGGTACTCGACCTCGGTCTTCTTTCCTTTCGCCACATAGACCGCCTCATACGTGAGGCCGCCATTCGCGCGTTTGATGCGGTTGACGCGCCCGATGGTCGCGCCCTTCGCGCCGGCCTCGATCGCCTTGCGCACGGCTTCCGGCAGCTTGTCGAGCGGCATCGTTTCCTCCTCGGCGTTGAGCTTGCCGTCGGCGGTCACCGAGACCTCGCGAGCCGGCTGGCCGGCTTCGACCAGTTCCACTTCATAGACGGTGGTCTTCCCATCCTTCTCGATGTTCACCTTGTCGATCTTCGCCGTGCCAGCGGCCTTCTTCAAAGCCTCCGCCGCAGCGGGAGGAATCTTGGCGAGCTTTGCCGCGACCGCGGCGTCATCGGCGTGGAGCGGAGTGAGGGAGACGAGCCCCGCGGCGAGCGCGGCGCAAAGGACGGATCGGGATTTCATGATGTTCTTGGGTTTGGGTTGTTGCGGGAAGGAGGGCGGGGCGGGCGCGCGTGCGTCGAAATGAACAGGTCGGCGCGGTGGATTCCATTCTATTCAAATGCGATTTCGGCGGTGCCCTAGCCGGGCTGTTCAGCCGATGGGTCATCCGCGCGGAATTTTCGGAGCATGCCCGCCACGCTTCGGGGATCCGCCGGGATGCTTGACTCGCACACCCGTTTCGTCCTGCCTCCCGCTGCGCTATGAAACTGCTCCTCCCGCTCCTGATCGTCGTCGCCGCATCCGCGACGCCCGCTTTTGCCAAAACGCCGGACGGCAAACAGAAGCTCGTCCTCGTGGCGGGAAAGCCGTCGCACCCGCCGCGGATGCACGAGTTCAATGCGGGCGTGCAGCTTCTCGCGAAGAGCCTGGCGGCGGTGCCGGGGCTGAAGACCGAGGTGGTGCTCAGCGGCTGGCCGCAGGATGAGGGCGTCTTCGATGGCGCGGACGCGGTCGTCTTTTACATGGACGGCGGGCCGAAGCACGAGGTCGTGCAGGGTGGCGGGGCACGCATCGCGAAGATCGAGGAGTGGGTGAAAAAGGGCGTGGGCATCGGCTGCATGCACTACGGCGTGGAGGTGGTCGCGGACCAGGCGGGCGAGCAATTCCGGCGCTGGATAGGCGGGCACTATGAGAATGCGTTTTCGTGCAATCCGATCTGGGAGCCGTCCTTCGCGAGCTTCCCCGAGCATCCGGTCACGCGCGGCGTGAAGCCGTTTCAGATCAAGGACGAGTGGTATTTCAACATGCGTTTCGCCGGTTCCTTCGCGGCGGATGGAGCGAAGGAGAGCGACGGCGTGAAATTCACGCCCATCCTCGTGGCCAAGCCGAGCGACGCCGTGCGCGGCGGACCCTACGTGTATCCGAAAGGCCCGTACCCGCACATCCAGGCGGCGAGCGGCAGGCCCGAGGCGATGATGTGGGCGGTCGAGCGGCCCGACGGCGGCCGAGGCTTCGGATTCACCGGCGGGCATTTTCACGACAACTGGGGCAACGACGACTTCCGCAAGACGGTCCTGAACGCGCTCGTCTGGGTGGCGAAAGGCGAAGTCCCGGCCGCTGGGATTGCGTCCACCGTCACGCCCGCGGACCTCGACGCGAACCTCGATCCGAAGAAAAAATAGCGGGCGGACGGGGAGGATTTCGCGTCAACGAAAGAAAGTGCACGGCGCGGCGAACGGGCGGTTGACTCGGCTTTCGCGAGACCCATCATCGGCGGCCCTCAACCTGCCATGATCGAAAAACACCTCGCGAAACTCGTCACCGAACTGAAGCTCCAGCCGCGGCAGGTTGCCGCCACGGCGATCCTGCTGGAGGAAGGCGCGACGGTGCCTTTCATCGCGCGGTATCGGAAGGAAAAGACGGGCGAACTCGACGAGGTGCAGATCACCTCGATCCGCGACCGGCTTGAGCAGCTCGAGGAGCTGGACAAGCGCCGCGAGTCGATGGTGACGTCGCTCATCGAGCGAAAGGTGATGACCGAAGTGCTCCGCGCGAAGATCGACGCGGCTGAGACGATGACCACGCTGGAGGACATCTATCTGCCGTTCCGCCCGAAGAAAAAAACGAAGGCGACGGTCGCCCGCGATCTAGGGCTGGAGCCGCTCGCGGAGCTGCTCTGGGCGCAGGACGCGGCGACCGATCCGCAGGCGGCGGCGGTGCCATTCGTCGGGCCGGAGATCGAGATCGACGCGAAAAAATACAGCGTGCCCGACGTGGCAGCCGCGCTCGCGGGGGCGCGGGACATTCTCGCGGAGCGGATGAATGACGACGCCACGGCGCGGGCGCAGTTGCGGAATCTTTACCTCACCAAAGGCGTGATCAAATCGAAGGTGATCAGCGGCAAGGAGGAGGAGGGATCGAAGTTCAAGGACTACTTTGACTGGACCGAGCCGGCGGAGAAATCGCCGTCGCATCGCATCCTCGCGATCCGGCGCGGCGAGTCGGAGGGCTTTCTCTTTTCCCGTCTCGTGCCGGATGAAGTCGAGGCGCTCGGCACGCTGGAGCGGCTTTTCGTGAAAGGCAAAACGCCCGCCTCCGATCAGGTGAAGCTGGCAGTGCAGGACTGCTTCAAGCGGCTGCTCGGCTTCGCGATGGAAGGCGAGGCGCGCACGTTTTACAAAAAGCGCGCGGACGAGGAGGCGATCCGCGTTTTCGCCGACAATCTGCGCGAGCTGCTGCTGGCCTCGCCGCTCGGACAGAAGGTCACGCTCGGCATCGATCCGGGCTTCCGCACCGGCTGCAAAGTCGTGCTGCTCGACCGGCAGGGGAAGCTGCTCGCGAATGACGTGATCTATCCCGAGAAAGGCGCGCGCGATTTGGCGGAGGCGGAGGCGATGATCAAAACGGTCGTCACGAAATTCAAAGTCGAGGCCATCGCCATCGGCAACGGCACGGCCTCGCGCGAGACCGAGACGTTCATCAAGAAACTCGGCCTGCCGTCGTCGATCCCCGTCGTCATGGTCAGCGAAAGCGGCGCGTCGATCTATTCGGCGAGCGATGTGGCGCGCGAGGAATTCCCGGACAAGGACCTCACGGTGCGCGGCGCGGTCTCCATCGCGCGCCGGCTCATGGACCCGCTGGCCGAGCTGGTGAAGCTCGATCCGAAGTCCATCGGCGTCGGCCAGTATCAGCACGACGTGGATCAGAACGCGCTCAAGCGCACCCTCGACGACGTGGTGGTGAGCTGCGTGAACAACGTGGGCGTGGAGATCAACACCGCGTCGAAGCATCTGCTGACCTACGTCTCCGGGCTGAATGCGCGCGTGGCCGCGAACATCGTGGCGCATCGCGACGAGAACGGGCCGTTCAAGTCGCGCAAGGAATTGCAGAAGGTCACCGGGCTCGGGCCGAAGGCCTTTGAGCAGGCCGCGGGCTTCCTCCGCATCCGCGACGGCGAGCATCCGCTCGACGCGAGCGCGGTGCATCCCGAGCGCTACGAGCTGGTGGACAAAATGGCCGCTGACGCCGGCTGTACCGTGCTCGACCTGCTGCGCGACAGCGGGAAGCGCGCGAAGATTTCACCCGACAAATACGTCACGGCCGAAGTGGGGCTGCCGACCTTGAAAGACATCCTCGCCGAGTTGTCGAAGCCCGGCCGCGATCCGCGCCAGCAGTTCGAGGCGTTCAGTTTCGCCGAGGGCGTGGAGAAAATGGAGGACTTGCAGCCCGGCCTGAAGCTCCCCGGCATCGTCACGAATGTGACCGCGTTCGGCGCGTTCGTGGACATCGGCGTGCATCAGGACGGCCTCGTCCACATCAGCCAGATGTCAGACGACTTTGTGAAGAATCCCGCCGAGGTGCTGAAGGTCGGCCAGCGCGTGCAGGCCACCGTCATGGAGGTGGACATGGCGCGGAAACGGATCGCGCTTTCGCTTAAGACGCGGGTGGAGATCGGCCCGCGCGGCGATCGCAAAGCCGAGGCCGGCAATCGCGACGTGCAGCGCTTCACCGGCGGCGGCGGCGCAAAGCCGAGCGCGCCGACCGGGCCGGACTGGTTCACGCTCGCGCAGCAGAAGAAGAACTGAGCGACGGTGAAATGAGTTGGAGACGCACTCTCCCTCAGCGGGTCCCGGCGCGCAGGAGCGCCGGGCCGGCGCGCAGGAGCGCTTGGCTCCGAGTGGGTGCTGCGGAGCCACGCGCTCCTGCGCGCCCACGAGGCGCTCCCGCGCCCGGACTCCCGACGTGTTTCACCGTCTCTGAGCGAAATACAGGAACTCAAAAACCCCGCAAACCGCAGAGGCGCCCGGTGGTGGCTCACTTTGCCGCTGCTGTAGAGGCGGCTCTCTGCGGCTCTATGCGAATCAGGTGCCGCCTGCATTTTCATCACAGGCGGCACGTCCTGCGGACAGAGCCGTCTCTACACATTTTCAGTGCGCGCGACGGCGCCGATGCCCGCGACGAATAATTTTTTCCCTCAAGGGTGAAATCCCGGTGGCGTGAATGAGAGAGCGGGTCTAGCGTCCGCCAATTTTCCGCCCCTCTGGTGGACTTTGCAGTGCCCCCGCTTTCAATGAACCCCGCTTTCGTCCGCCTTTTTCGGGCTGCTCCGCGCGCGATCCTGGCCGCCTCGGTGGCGGCGCTTGCGCTGGGCGGGGTGCTGCATGGAGGGGATGTGACGTGGATAGGGTCGGTGATGCTTAGTTCGAGCCCGCTTGATGACGTGGATTTGTTGGGGAACGCGACGGTGACGATTGGCGGCACGCCAACGGTAATCGAGCGTACGCTCGCGAACGTTCCGTCTGGACCGGGAACTACGACGCTGACTCTGAACAACGTCGACGGGACACAGCGCACATTGCAGATCGCCTCAGCTACGACGATTGCGAGCGGACCGAATCAGATCTTGAATGTCGGAGGGAGTGCCCATTTTCGGACTGGCGTGCTGTTTTCTGGAGGCTATTCCAACGTCCAACTCGTGAAGAGCAGCGGGACTGGCGAGCTGATCATTGACGGCGTTTCGGCGCCGGGAAATCTCGTTGGCGCGCAGTTGTTGGTGATTGCCGGGACGATGTCGATCGAGGGCAGCGCGGGGTTGAATCCGATTGCGTCCTTGGTGGCGGCGCTGGTCATCGATGGACCGACGGGAACGCTGCGTTTTGGCAGCACTTCGGGCGCGGGCACCGTTTTCAACAACAACGTGCTGGCCAGTCAGTCGGGCACGCTGGAGCACACGACGGCGACTGCGGATACGCTGGGCGGGGGGCTGACGGTGGCGAGCGGCAAGTCGCTGACGGCGAACATCACCGGCGGCTCGCTGGCGGTGAACGGGGTCTTCAACGGGAGCCTGACGAAAAACGGTAACGGGACGCTGCGGTTCGCGGGGACGAGTTCGGCGGGCGCGCTCGCGGTCAGCTCCGGACGGCTGGAATTCACCGGGCAGGTGGCGATGAGCGGCACGCCGACGATCTCCAACGGAGCCACGCTGGCGCTGCTTTTGGCGTCGGGCAACAGCGTTCCGTCCACTTTCACCGTGCCGACGGGGACGCTGGAGATCGTGGCCGGAGGGGTGGGCGGCTCGACGGTGGCGCTGACGGGCGGAACTTTGCGACTGGTGGCGGGCGGGGTGAATTTCGCGAGTCCTGTGACGGCGTCTGGAGCCTCCGCGCTCGATGTCACGGGTGTGGCGGCGCAGTTAAACACACTCACGCTGCAGCCGGGTGTGGTTTTGACAAAGACGGGGACGGAACTGACGGCGGCGAGCCTGGGCTTCAGCGGCGCCGGCAGCTACACGATCAACACGTCGGGATCGGACTTCAAAGTGCCCGCGATGACGGGCGCTGCGGTGGGGGCGAATCTTGTGAAAGGCGGGATTGGTTTGCTGGAGTTCACCGGTACGACGGCATCCACTGGCACGACTGCGGTGAATGCGGGAACGCTGCGTGTGGGGACTGGCGGCGGGCTGCCCAGCGGGGCGGTCGCGGTGAATGGCGGCCGACTGGAGTTCACGCGCCCGGCGACGCTGGGGAGCGTGCCGACGATCGCCAATGGGGCGACGCTGGCGCTGCTTTCGGGCACGGGGAACAGCGTGCCGGC
>JAYTML010000476.1:0-4385 GCA_043728655.1 Chthoniobacter sp.
TGAACGTCGCCGCCATCCGCACGCTGCAGCTCGCGGGCGGCCCGGAGGCGCTGCACCGCTCGCTGCGGCAGTGCGGCATCACCACGCTCGATCATCCGCCCGACTACTACGGCCTCGGGCTCACGCTCGGGAACGGCGAAGTGCGCCTGCTCGAACTCGCCAACGCCTACGCCACGCTCGCGCGGCTGGGCGTCTTCCGGCCTTACCGCCTGCTGCTCCGCGAAGGAGCCACGCGCGATCCGGGCCGCCGCGTATTCGATGCAAACGCTTCGTTTCTCCTCGCCGACATGCTCGCCGACAATTCCGCCCGCGCCGCGTCGTTCGGCCTCGGGTCGCATCTCGCGTTCGACTTTCCCGTCGCCTGCAAGACTGGCACCAGCTCCGACTACCGCGACAACTGGACGGTGGGCTACACGCCGGAGTTCACCGTCGCCGTGTGGGTCGGAAACCCTGAAGGCAAGCCGATGCAGGGCATCACCGGCGTGACCGGCGCGGCTCCGGTGATGCATCAGATCTTCGAGCATCTCCGCAAAACCGCAGGCACGACATGGTTCGCCACGCCGCCCGAGATCGGGAGCTATCCTGTTCACCCGATCACCGGGCATCGGGTCGCCGCCGAGCGCCCCGGTGCGGTCACCGAGAAATTCGTCCACCCGCCCGAGCCCGAGCGCGCCAGCGATTACGACGCCACCGGTGCCGTGCGCCTGCCGCCGGAATATCTCCCCTGGCTCGCCAGCCCGCAGAACAGCCTCGGCACACTCGTCGCCGCCGACGCCGATCCGCGCGCCGCCCGCATCCTCCAGCCGCCGCCCGGCGCGACTTACTTCCTCGATCCCGACATCCCGCCGGACAGCCAGTGGATTCCGCTCCGCGCCGAATCCGGCACCGCCGTCGCCTGGTCGAGCGATTCGCTGCCGATTGAAAACGGCCGCGCCCAGCTCCGCGCCGGCCGCCACATCATCACCGCGCGCGCCGGGAAAGACGGCGAGCCGCTGACGACATGGATCGAGGTCAAGGCGCTGTGAGAGACAGTGAAATCTGGCGGTGAGGGTTCTCCGGTGGTTTCGATGATTCGAGCGCAGGAGCGCCGCGAATTACGCGCAGGAGCGCTCGGCTCCGCAGGATGACGCACGGAGCCGAGCGCTCCTGCGCGACCAAAGGGCGCTCCCGCGCCCGACCTTCCCGCTCAACGCACAGGGCATCGAGCGCATTGCATCGCACGCCCGCTGCGCTATCAGTCCCGCGCCCATGAGCGCCGACTATCCCGTCATCCTTTTCTACAAGTACGTCGTCATCACCGACCCGGAGGGTTTCGCGAATGCGCAGCGGGCGCTGTGCGCGGAACTCGGGCTGAAGGGACGCGTGCTGATCGCAAGCGAAGGGATCAACGGAACCCTCGCCGGACCGCGCGAATCGGTGGATACGTACGTCGCAGCACTGCGCGGCGACGCGCGGTTTGCGGACATCGGGATGAAGGTGAGCGGCGGTGACGCGGGCACTTTCCCGAAGCTCGTGGTGAAGGTGCGCCATGAAATCGTGACGCTCGGCGCGGGACCGCTGGTGCCGGATCAGGACAATCACCTCAGCCCCGCGGAGTGGAAGCGCGCGCTGGAGGAGGATCCGGACGTGGTCGTGGTGGACGTGCGCAACCGCTACGAATCGACGGCGGGAAAATTTGAGGGCGCCATCGCTTGCGACATCGGCCACTTCCGCGAGCTGCCGGACTTTGTCGGGAAGCTCGATACGATCAAAGACCGCAAGGTGCTGATGTACTGCACCGGCGGGATTCGCTGTGAGAAAGCGTCGGCGCTTTTCCGCAGCCGCGGTTTCACGAATGTCTTCCAGCTCCACGGCGGCATCGTCACGTATCAGGAGCAGTTCGGAAACGCGCACTGGCTGGGCGAGTGCTTCGTCTTTGACCAGCGCATGACGGTGCGCGTGGACGAGGCGCTCGTGCCGATCGGCGCCTGCGCGCACACCGGCCGGGCGACGAACCGTTTCGCCAACTGCCTGCACGATCCGTGTCATGTGCTCTTTCTGCTCGCGGAGGAAACGGAGCGCGAAAACGCGGACATGCGCCTCTGCCCGGCGTGCCTCGCGAGCGGACTGACATCTGCGAGCGCGGACTACAAGGGCAGCCCCGCGCGCGCCTCCACACAGATGCGCACTGGAGAAGCGGCGGAGATGCGCTAGGGTGCGTGCCGTCCAATTCCGGACGCGGACACATCCTGACCCATATCATTGACGCTCCCATGCCGGACCTAGACCGGCGCTCCTCCAGTTTTTCACGGCCCGAATTCGACGCCTGGCTCGCCCAGCGCCGCGCGGATGCAGGCCTCGCCCCCGCACCACTCCGCAGCGGCCGCTCCATTTTCAAATCGTGGCTGCGCGACATGTGGGACGACATCGCGGAGCTGCCCGAGGCGGCGGGGCTGGGGCTGTTTTGCGAGCGGGACGTGACGATGCTCGTCGCGGAGGTGGTCGAGAATGCGGTGATCGCCGGGCATGAATTCGCGCTCACGATCTACGACATCCTCCCGCTGAACCGCCCGAAGCGCGCGGACATCCTGACACAGCGGCTGCACCAGCTTTCCGCAGACGCAGGCCGGCGTGCGCCCGCCATCCGGGCGGAGATCGCCGCGCAGATCCCGCGGATCGAGCAGGCGGTCGCGGAGCACCGGGACCGGCTGACGGAGCAGGACATCACCGAGGAGCTGCGGAAGCTCGACGGCTATCTTTCCGTGCGCCAGTTGATCGACCGCTCCTCCCGGATCGTGCGCGAACTTTCGCTCCGCGCGGCGAACCACCGCATGGCCGAGGGCATCGCGCTGCACCGTTTTCACGAGACCTTTCCCGGCGCGCGGGCGCGCGGGCGCCAGCTCCTGCTCATCGCGGGGCCGACGAATTCCGGCAAGACCTACGCCGCCTTCCAGCACCTGGCTGCGGCGAAATCCGGCGTGTACCTCGCGCCGCTGCGGCTGATGGCGGCGGAGTTCTGGGACCGCATGCGCGCGGCGGACGTCCCCTGCTCGCTCATCACCGGCGAGGAGCGCTTTCCCGATCCGGATGCGCGCCACGTCTCCTCGACGATCGAGATGCTCGCGACCGACGCGGAGTACGACGTGGCGATCATCGACGAGGTGCAGATGATCGCCGACAAGGACCGCGGCTGGGCCTGGACGCAGGCGATCGTGGGGGTGAACGCAAAGCTTGTGATCTTCGTCGGCTCGCCCGACGCCGAGAATGTGCTGCGCGAGATCGCCTCGCGCCTCGGCGAATCCTTTGACGTGCAGCGCACCGAGCGGCTGACTCCGCTCGAAGTCGCCGACCGCCCGCTCGCCTCCGACACGAAGCCGGAAGACGGCACCGCTTTCATCTCCTTTTCCCGGCGCGATGTGCTCGCGTGGAAACAGACGCTCGGCACCTCGGACTGCGCCGCCATCTACGGCGCGCTCGCGCCCGAGGTCCGCCGGGAGGAAGCCCGCCGCTTCGCCGCCGGCGAGGCGCGGATCGTCTCCGCCACCGACGCCATCGGCATGGGCCTCAATCTTCCGGTGAAGACGATCGTCTTCACCACGCTGACAAAATGGGACGGCGAAAAGGACATCACGCTCAGCGACTCCTCCATCCGCCAGATCGCGGGCCGCGCCGGCCGCTTCGGAATGCACGAGACCGGCACCGTCACCGCGCTGAACCGCCGCGACCTGGACCACATCCGCGCCGCGATGGCCTCCGAAGCGGAGCCGCTCCCGGTCATCGCGCCGATCGCGCCGCACATGAAGATGCTCGATTTCCTCGCGCAGGAAACCGGGCGCAACGATCTCGCGTCGCTCCTCGACTGCTTCGCCGCGCTGCCCGGCGACACCGATCTTTTCTCGAAAGCCGACGTCTCCTCCATGCGCGACCTCGCCAGCCAGATCGGCGATTTCCAGCTCCCGCTGGTGACGCAATTCGCGCTCTGCGCCTGCCCCGTGGACACGCGGAGCGGCGAGCACATGCGCACCTGGCGGCAATGGGTCGCGGCCGTCGCAGAGGAAATCCCGTCGCCGATGCCGCGCGGTCAGCGGTTCACCGCGCAGGCCGGCACGACCTCCGCCGTGCAGCTCCAGAACGCCGAGGGCAGCGTGCGCCTGCTCGCCGCCTACCGCTGGATGCACCATCGGATGCCCGAGCTTTTCCCGGACATCGAAGAGGCGATCTCCGTCTCGTCGGCGACAAACCAGTTCATCTCGAATTCGCTCAAGAAAAAGAGCGTGCGCCGGTGCCGCCGCTGCGGCCAGGGCCTGCCCGATCTCCACCAGCACGCCATCTGCGACCCGTGTTTCAAGATGCGCTTCGAGCGCAATGACTAATTCGGTCTCTCAAAAAAACCGACAGTCGGAGTG
>JAYTML010000477.1:0-2950 GCA_043728655.1 Chthoniobacter sp.
ATGCACGAGGAGTGGTATTCGCTGAAGGACTTCCGCCCCGACCTGCACGTGCTGCTGGTGCAGGAGACGGAGACGATGAAGGGGAGCGACTACGCGCGCCCGGCGTATCCTGCGACGTGGACGCGGATGCACGGAAAAGGCCGCGTCTTCTACACGTCGATGGGGCATCGCGAGGACGTTTGGACGAGTCCGATTTTCCAGGACATCCTCACCGGCGGCATTGCGTGGGCGCTCGGCGACGCAAAGGCCGACGTGACGGCGAATCTCTCGCAGGTCGCGCCGAAGTGGGCTGAGAATCCGCCTTTCCCTCCTGCCGCTCCGGCAGCGCCCGCCGCCGCGCCGAAGCCCTAAGCTGGCGTCGTTCGTAGGGTTGACGGGCATTGAAACTTTCGCGGCATTCGCGAAAGTCCCGCCCGCCCATGAAATCGCTTCTCCCCAGGCTGCTCGCAGCGCTCGCCGCTGGCTCCATGCTGTGCCGGGCCGGCGACAGGGTGGATTTCAACTACGACATCCGTCCGATCATTTCGGCGAAGTGTTTTCACTGCCACGGGCCGGATGAAAAATCGCGCAAGGCCAAGCTGCGGCTCGATCTGCGGGACGAGGCGCTGAAGGAGCGCGACGGCGTGCGCGCCATCGTGCCGGGGGATCTAAACCAAAGCGCGCTGATCGAACGCATCACCACGACCGATCGGGACGAGGTGATGCCGCCGCCGAAGGAGGATCACCCGCTGAGCGCGGCGGAGATTGCGCTTTTCAAGAAATGGATCGCCGAGGGAGCGGAGTACAAGGAGCACTGGTCATTTCAAAAACCCGCGCGGCCCCCGCTTCCGAAAATCGAGAATCGAGAATCGAGAATCGAAAATCCCATCGACGCCTTCATCGTCGCGCGGCTGTCGGGCACTGGCTTGAAGCAGTCGCCGGAGGCGGACCGGCACGCGCTGATCCGGCGGCTTTCGTTTGACCTCATCGGCCTGCCGCCGACGCCGGCGGAGGTGGATGCCTTTGTCAGCGACCGGAGCGCGAACGCTTATGAAAAGGTCGTGGACCGCCTGCTCGCATCGCCGGCCTACGGCGAGCGCTGGGCGAAAATGTGGCTCGATCTCGCGCGCTATGCGGACTCGACGGGCTACGGCTCGGACAAGTTTCGCCTGAACATCTGGCCGTATCGCGACTGGGTGATCGGCGCCTTCAACCGCAACCTGACCTACGACCAATTCTCCATCGAGCAGCTTGCAGGCGATCTGCTGCCCGATGCGACGCCGGAGCAAATCTCGGCGACCGCGTTTCACCGCAACACGATGACGAATGTCGAAGGCGGGACGATCGACGAGGAGTACCGCGTGGCGGCGGTGAAGGATCGCGCGGCCACCACGGGGCAGGTGTGGATGGGGCTGACGGTCGGCTGCGCGCAGTGCCACACGCACAAGTTCGACCCGATTTCGCAGAAGGATTACTACAGCTTTTACGGCGTGCTGAATCAAACCGAGGACAGTGACCGCGAGGACGAGGAGCCCAAGATGCCGCTGCCCAGCGCGGAGGAGCGGGTGAAAACGCAGGGGTTGAAGGACGGCATCGCCGCGCTCGAGGCGAAGATGAAGGCGCGCACGCCGGAGCTCGAGGCGGAGCAGCACGAATGGGAGGCGCAGATGGCGCGGCGGGCTGAGTGGAAAGCGATCGTGCCCTCCGCGATCAAGGCCGCAAGCGGGACGACGCTCGCCGCGCAGGCAGACGGATCATTCCTCGCAGTCGGCAGCGACCGCCCCGACACCGATACCTACACGGTGCAGGTGCGCGTGGAATCGCGGGAAAAAATAACCGCTTTCCGCCTGGAGGCGCTGACCGACGACACGCTGCCCGGACACGGGCCGGGACGCGCGGAGAATGGCAATGCGGTGCTCAGCGGACTGCAAATCATGGCCGGGCCGGCGGATGCGAAGCCGGCGCGCGGACGGTATGTGCGCGTGGTGCTGCCGGGTGCGACGGATGGCATCGCGCTCGCCGAGGTGCAGGTTTTCAGCAAGGGGGAGAACATCGCGCCGAGCGGCACGGCGTCGCAATCGAGCACGGATTTCGGCGGCGAGGCGAAGCGGGCGATCGATGGAAAGACGGACGGCAACTACAAGAAGGGCCAGTCGGTTTCACACACCGGCAAGGACAAGGAGCCGTGGTGGGAAGTGGATCTCGGCGCGGACGTGGAGATCGAGCGCGTGGTCATTTGGAACCGCACCGACGGCGTGGCGCAGCGGCTGGCGAATTTCCGCGTGGGCATTCTCGACGCCGACCGCAAGGCCGCATGGGAGCAGGTGGTCGCGGAGGCGCCGCAGCCGAGCGTGGCGCTCATCCCCGCGGGTGGAAAGATGGTGGCGCTGCGCAATGCGAGCGCGGACTTCAGCCAGGACGGCTTTCCGGTGGCGAAGGCGCTCGCGGGGGAGAAGAAAACCGGATGGGCCTTCGTGCCCGAACTTGGCCGGCCGCATGCCGCGATCTTCGAGACGTCGGCGCCGCTCGACGCGGGCGGCTCCGTGCTCACATTCACGCTGCGTCAGGACTACGGACAGGGACACACGCTCGGCCGTTTCCGGCTTTCCTCGACCACGGCCTCGCCGCCGCCCCGCGAGCTGCCTGCGGGCATCAGGACGATCCTGGCCCTGGAGCCGAGTGAGCGGGAGCCGAAGCAGCGCGAAGAAATCACGGCGTTTTTCCGGCCGCTGTCGCGTGGCTTTGCCGAGCTCGGCAGGCAGATCGACGCCAGGCGCGCAGAGCTCGCGGCGATCAAACCGGTGGCCCTGCCGATCCTGCGCGAGCTGCCCGAAGGCCGGCGGCGCGAGACCCGCATCCTGACAAAGGGCAACTACCTCACGCCCGGTGAAAAGGTGGAGCCCGCCCTGCTGTCCGCGTTTGCGAAGTTCGTCCCGCCGGACACAAAGATCGACCGCCTCGCGATGGCGCG
>JAYTML010000478.1:0-1780 GCA_043728655.1 Chthoniobacter sp.
GCGTCGGCGGCGCCCAGCAGGTCGGGAGCCGGTGCAGCCTGGCCGGGAGGCGCTGGCGCTGCGGCAGCCGGAGTGGCCTGAGCGCCGAGTACGCCGCCCTGCTGCTGCATCATCTGCTGCGCCATGGCCATGCCCACGGCCATCTCGGTGGCCATGCCGCCCGCACCGCTGCCCTGCCCGCTGCCCATCCCCTGCGCCATCTGGAATTTCACGTAGTCGTTCAGATTGCCCACGGCGGCCATCGACGAGCGCTTGTCGATCGCGGCCTCGACCTCCGGCGGCAGGCTCACGTTTTCGACCACGAAGGTCGCAAACTCGATGCCGTATTTCGCCGTCGTCACAGGATTGATCAGCGGCAGCAGCGCGCCGCCGAGCTCGCTGTACTGCGTGGCCACGTCGAGCACCGGGATTTTCGCCGTGGCGAGCGCCTCGCTGAAAAGCGACACGATCCGCGAGCGCATGGTGTCCGCGAATTCATCCAGCCGGAAGTGGTGATCGCTGCCGGCGACCTCTTTCAAAAAGAGCTTCGGATCCGTGATGCGGAAATCATACGTCCCGAAGGCGCGCGCGCGGACGATGCCGAAGTCGTTATCGCGCATCATCACCGGGTTCGAGGTGCCCCATTTGTTGCCGGTGAAAAGGCGCGTGTTGACGTAATACACGTCGGCTTTGAACGGCGTGTTGAAGCCGTACTTCCATCCCTTCAGCGTCGCCAGCACGGGGACATTGTCCGTCGTGAGCGTGTGCTTGCCCGGCGTGAAGGTGTCGCCGAACTGCCCGAGATAGACGAACTGCGCGATCTGCGATTCCCGCACGATGAGCTGCGCGCCGTTCTTGATCTCCTTGTCGTCGTCCGGCCAGCGGTAGCTCAGCGTATCGCGCGAGTCGTCTGTCCATTCGATGATCTCGATGAGTTCGCCTTTGATGAAGTCCATGAGTCCCATAGTGGTGCGGTGCTCCTTTCGGTATTTGGTGGAGGATTGGAAGTTGAGGGCGAAACCGTAGCGGACGCTCCCCCGCGGTCAAAGAAATTGCCGGGTGCGGCGGTCCCGCATGAGGTAAGCCGTTGCCAATCCTCCGGGCTGTGGAAAGGTCGCGCCCCGCGCCAAACGCATGAGCACCGACGACAATCCCTTTTCCTCCGAAAACCTCGAAAGCCTGGCTTTCCGTTTTCCCGCCGGGTCCACCTGGGACACGCTCCTCGCCCGCTGCGCGGAGAGCAACTACCGCGGCGCTATCGTCGGCCCGCCCGGCTCGGGGAAAAGCGTCCTCATCGCCCAGCTCGCGCAGTATCTCGCCGAGCGCGGCCTGACGCCCCGCATCTTCCGCCTCAGCGCCGAAAGCCGCCGCATCGAAAAGGACGCCGTCCTCGCCGAAGTCCGCAGGATGCGCGCGCCCGATGTGCTGCTGCTCGACGGAGCCGAGCAGCTCAACACACATGAGTGGCTCATGCTTCGCTCGGTCATCGACGCGCTCGCCGGCTGCATCATCACCCTCCATCGCACCGGCCGCCTGCCCACCCTGATCGAGACCGTCACCTCGTCCGAACTCCTGGACGACCTCGCAACCGAGATCACCGGCGGCCGCCTGCCCGTCGGCGAAGCGCCCGCCATCTACGCCCGCTACCGCGGCAATCTCCGCGACGCCTTCCGCGAACTCCGCGACCGCTGGGCCGGCGGGTGAGCTGGGTCCTGGCACAGATTCATGTCGCGCCCTCGGCCGTCACCCGCACCTTCCCTGCGGCGAGCGGCACGGCTTCATCGAGCACGAGAGAGCGCCC
>JAYTML010000479.1:0-2883 GCA_043728655.1 Chthoniobacter sp.
TGGCCGCTGACGATCACCGTCGCCTGCTCCTCCTTCACCCAAGCCGCGCGCACCGTCCACGCCGGAGCCTGCGCCGCCGTGCTCCCCCAGATCGCCGCGCAGGACTTCGACCCCGCCAAGGTGCTGCAACTGCCGCTCCCTTTCCTGCGCGAGAAATTCCATCACATCTGCCTCGCGTGGAACCCACGGTTGGCGGAAATGCGCGGGATCGTGACGCAGGCTTCAGTGGCGATTCAGACGGCCCTAGGCGGTTTGCCTAGTTCCGTATGAATGTGGGGTTTTCGACGGAGGGCGGAACCGGCGTGCTTCGCGGAAACAGGGGCCGCGGTTCCTCGACTGGCGCTACGAGGCGCAGATTGATCGTGACGAATCCCGCTTCATCGTAATCCAGCGCCTCGACGCTGCGGAATTTCTGATCGCTTCGCCCCGAAAGGCCGGTGCCCCCGGCTAGTCGTCCGGGCCGCGAAAACAACGCCTCGCGCCGAGATTCCGGGAGCGTAGCTCGCAAGCGGGCTGGCACCGCCGCGACTCAGCGGGCCACGGCGTCGGCGATGGAGTCGTGGTATTTCAGCCGGAGCAGCGGCGTCAGTTTTTTTGATCGAGTTCCTCCACCCCCACGCTCACGTAGTGCGAGAGCACGAAATCGAGGAAGACCTGCTGCCTGCTGTTGAAATGCGTAGTGATCGCGACCTTGGCCTTCGCGGCTTAGTGGCGGCAGGGCGTAGGCCACATGCGCCAGCACGTCGAAAAGGTCGATCTTCTCCGCGTCGATGATCTTCTGCATTTCCACGAGCTGATCGTGGCCGAAGCCTTTGTCGGCCAAGCCCTGCAATAGCTTCGCGCGCGTCTCCGGGGCGCTCCAGAGGGCGCGGAGATCGTCTTCGTTTTGGAAAAAATCCGGCAGGTTGCCGAAGAGCATTTCCATGAACTGCTGCGCGCTCATCGGCGTGCCGTCGGGATGCCAGAAGCTCGTCATCATCATGTGCTGGATTTTGCGCTCCTTCCGATCCGCCAGCTTCACCTTCACCCGCTTCTTGCAGATGCAGGGCCGCTGGCCGCAATCCGGGCAGAGCCTCTTCCCACGCCTTCGCCTCCACCACGCCCCCAGCCCGCCGCGGCCAGCGCCGGGTCGATGTGCTCCGCTCGCGTCTCGGCCTCGTTCATGGCTGCTCCAGTGTCACCCCACTGAGCAGCGCAAAGAGCGGCTCGTTGATGTAAAAGTTCGTCTTCCCCATCTTCTGCTTGCGCAGAAATCCCGCCTTCGTGAGCTGGTCGAGATACTTCGCCGCCGTGATCCGCGAGACGCCCAGATCCCGCTCCACCAGCTCGATCTTCGTGTAGGGAAAACGGAACAGATTGTTCAGCAAATCCTGACTGTAGAGCTTCGGCAGCCGCTCCCGGAGCTCGTGCTTCGTGCGCAGCATCAGGTCGCGGAAAGCCTTCACAAGCCCGATCGCGCTGCGCGAGGTCACGGCCACGCCGCGGAGCATGTAGAGGCACCATTCCACCCAGCGGTCCTCCTCCCGCACGATCTGGAGCAGCCGGTAGTAGTCCGGCTTCGTCGTGGTGATGTAGCGGCTCAGGTAGAGCACCGGCAGATCCAGCAAGCCCTCGCGTTGCAGCACCAGCAGGTTCAGGATGCGGCCCGTGCGCCCGTTGCCATCGTAAAAGGGATGGATGCTCTCAAACTGGTGATGCGCGACAGCCATCCGCAGCAGCGGATCGAGCCCGTCCCCGGCGTGGATAAAGTCGATCAGATTGCCCATCAGCGCCGCCACCTCCGCGCCATCCTGCGGCGGCTCGTAGATCACCGCGCCGGTCGCTTCATTTTTCAGGACCGTCCCCGGCAATGGGGATAGCGCGGACATGTATAGAAAACCTGCTTTTCCTTATCGCGTTGTCGTCATCGCGTAAAGCAAACCGTCCTTTTCTTTGCATGAACGGGCCGGTGGATGGGTCAAGCTTGAGTCAAGTGATCGGTCAAGCGGGGCCAAATGGGATCGGCCATCGGCCTTCCCCCGACGGGGCAAAATCATCCAGCCCAGGGTTGCCGAGTCCGCGAGGCTACCCTGGGTGAATGTGGAAAAATAACATCAACCCCAACAGGGTTGCGGCCCAAGCCTCACTGACGACCGTGCGCGACCTCGCCGCGCAGCTCGGGGTCAGCGCGGGTACCGCGCAGAAGCTGGCCCACTTGAAGGAGGGGTAATGAGCAGGCCGGGAATAGCGCAAACGATGAAGGTAAAGCTGGGGGAGCCACTGGATGCCCGGCCCATCTCGGCCCTGCTCCTGCTTGGCTTGGGAGTGATGCTCCTGCTGGGCAGGCGGCGGCGGGTGGCGGCAGGCGGCGGCGGGTGGCGGCGGGTGGCGGCGGGCGGCGACGGTGTGAGGCGCGACGCATTCTGAGTCATTCAACCGCCTCCCTGGCCCCGTGAGCCTTTCCCGGTTCGGCTTTGGCGCGGGCCTGCGTGATGAAAGGTCACGTTTCCACCGGGGCCGGCGATGGCGGGTTGGGCCGGACGTGCTAATCTTCGCGGAGCCTCCCGCCATGAAGACTCCGCCCTCCGCTTTCCACGACTCGCTCCCCTGCACGAATCGCCGGGAGTTTCTCACGCGCACGGGGGCGGGCTTTGGTGCGTTGGCGCTGGCGGATTTGCTCCAAGGCTCCGCGCTCGCCGCGAAGATGGAGGAGGAGGCGCGCTCGGTCACGCAGCCGCTGCTTCCGCGCAAGCCGCATTTCGCCGCGAAGGCCAAGAGCGTGATCTTCCTCTTCATGGAGGGCGGACCCTCGCACCTCGATACTTTCGATCCCAAGCCCGCGCTGGCCGAGCTCGCTGGAAAGCCCATCCCGGAGAGCTTCGGGCGCGTCATCACCGCGATGGG
>JAYTML010000480.1:0-4269 GCA_043728655.1 Chthoniobacter sp.
ATCAGATGAAGCGGACCGCCGGTGGCGAACGCGATGACTGGGCGCTGATACGACCACGCCTCGATGATGATGCGGCAGAAGCTTTCCGGACCCGGCAGCATGGAGAGCGAGGGGATGACGAAAAAGAGCCCCTGCTGGAAGACGGCCCGCATGTCCGTGGCGAAGTCACAAAACTCGATGTGACGGGCGAGCCCGAGTTCGTCCGTCATTGATTGGAGGGAGGCAAAATACGCGGGGTCGATCCGTTCGCCATAAATGCGGAGCCGCGCTTCGGGGCTCGCTTTTACCACGAGCGCGAAGGCGCGGATTAGAAAGTCGATGCCCTTCCACGGCACGAGGCGGGCGCAGCAGCCGATGAAGCGGAGCTGGCCGGGCTGCGGTTCCGAGGGCGGATTTGTCTCCGCGACGGCATTGGGAATGACGCGGTGCTGCCGGCGGGAGAGGCCCCAACTTTGGTAGGGGGAAAAATCGAAGATCGCCTGCGTGGGTGCGAGAAACAGAAAATCCCGCATCGCCCAGAGAGTGAAGCGCAGCGTGGAGTAGGCGAAATCGCGCACATAAACCACACAGCGCGGACGCCGCGGCAGCGGGATGAAGCGCAGCCAGAAAAGGAGGAAGCAACCGCGGTGGCCGTTGGCGAGGATGGTCTGAGGGCGATGTTCGCGACAAAGCCGGACGAGCCGGATCAGGCTGAGAAATTGTGCGGCGGGTGAAAGACCCAGAATGCCCGGGAGGACTTTCACGTTGCGGGCGGAAAGCGCCAGCAGCTCCTCCGTGTGTCTGTGGTTGGTCGGGAGGATGTAGGTCCTGGCGGCTTTTCCGAGATGCGGCAGGAGCGCGGCGATGCTGCGCTCGGCGCCGCCCATGTCACGCCCGTTGGAGAGGATGAAAAGGACCGGCAACTCGGCGCTCATGGTTTGGGAACTCCGGCGGATTGCAGGGTCGCGTCGGCGAGCATCTGGTTGCTCCGGCGCCAGCCGACAGTGCGGATGCGGGCAGCGTAGCGCGGGAGATTCCGGGCGTAAAACTGCAGATGCGCGAGCCGTTGCAGCAGGGCGCCCGGCGGCTTGCCGGGAATCTGGCGCAGGATTGCCGCCCGCTCATCCCGGCGCAGGCAGACGTCGTGCGAGGCCTGTCCCGCACGAATGCGGAATCGGGCGACTTCGCGCGGGTAATGGCGGTGGCGCAGGCCGGAGATGACGGTGCGCACCCAGAAATCGAGGTCGGCGCAGAGCCGGTAGGTGGCGTTGAATCCTTTCAGCTCCAGCATGACGCGGCGGCTGACGAGTGTGCCCTGCTGGGTGAAAAGGCTGACTCCCGCAAACATCAGCGGAAGGAAAAAAGCGCGGGTCCGCTCGACGCTCTGGAGGCCGAGCGAGCGCCCGTCTTCGCCGATATTTCGGACATCGCCGTAAGCGATGACGCCTTCGTTTTCCGGCCGGGCGTGCTGGTGAAAGACCTCGCCGAATGCGGGCGCGAGCAGGTCGTCGTCATTGATGTAGGTGAACCAGTCCCAATCCCCCGGGGCGGCGCCGAAGAGGCCGCAATTGACGGCGCCGTAGATGCCGCCTTCCCGGCCCGCGTCGGGCAGCACGACTGTGTGCGGGAAGCGGGAGGCCAGTTCGGCGACCCGTGCTCCGGGCGCGGTGAGGATATGCAGAATCTGCACGCCCTGCGCGCGCACCGCTTCCACGGAGCGCATCGTTTCATCGAGGAACTGGGAGGTTCCCAGGGTGGGCGTGACGACGAGCAGTCTCACGGCGTGATGCCCCGGGCGGATGGCAGGGCGACGGGCAGGGATTTCGCCGGTGCGGGAACTGCGGGTGTCGAACGGCTGGTTTTGAGGCTGGCGCTGAGGAATGTCGGCGGCGCTGCCCGTCGGTCAGGTTCCATAGACGCCCGCGCTCGAGTAGCTCCCTTCGGAGTAGTAGTTGTAATTGGCTCCCCGTCCGCTGGGCAGGTCATTGAGAATGAAACCGTCCGGGGTTGCATTCGCCCGTGCGAGGTTGTGCCGTGCGCGCATGACCACCCGGCGGGGTGTGCGTCCGGCGCGGACGACGAGGCAGACGACTGCCGCTTGCGACGCGATGAGCAGGGTGTCGCTCACGGCGTTCACAGGCGCTGTATCCACGACCACGCGGTCAAAGCTTTCGGCGGCCAGTTTGATGAGATCCTTGAATCGGCCGGATGAAAGCAACTCGGCGGGATTTGGCGCTTTGTCGCGCCCGGCGGGCATGACGCACAAATCCTTCACCGACGACGCGAGCCAGCATTGCTCCATCCCGGCGTCGCCGCGCAGGAAGCCGGACACACCCGGAACATCGGCGGTTTCTGGGAAAATCGCTGTCAGTCCTGGTCGGCGGAGATCGGCGTCGATCAGCAGCGTTCTCAATCCCTGCTGGGCGAGCGAAACGGCGTAATTTGCCGCGCAGTAGCTTTTGCCCTCGCCGGCGGCCGCGCTGGTGAAGAGGACGACATTGACCGGCCCGTGATTTCCGAGGAGTGCAATCGACGTTCGAAAACCTCGAAATGCCTCCGCCGTGGCGGACGCCGGCTCTGCGATCAATTCCAGCCGATGCTCGCTGCGCTTCTTGTCCGCCCGGGGCACGGAGCCGAAGGCGGGCAAATCGAGCATCCGCTCGGTTTGGTCAACTGCGCGAAAGCTGCTGTCCAGCAGGTCGAGGACGATCGCGATTCCGGCTGCGATGATGAACCCGGCGGCGAGCGCGCTGGCCAGGATGCGGAGGCGGCGTGGTTTGCTCGGCCGCGTGGGCGGCACCGGCGATTCGATGACGCGGATGTTCGCACTCTGGACTCCCTGATCGATCTGCGTTTCCTTCATCCGGGACAGGACCGTCTGGAAGAGTGTGGAATCCGCCTCGACCTCGCGCTGGAGGGCGGAATAGGGCACGGAAACCTTGGATAGTTCCAGCGCGACTTTTTCCTGCTCGCGGAGTGCCTTGCGGAGATTGGTTTCGTCCTCCGCGGCGGCACGATAGGATTTTTCGATCACACTCATCGCCCGCATTGCGGAGGTTACCAGATTGTCCTGAACCTTCTTCAGCGCGCTCTGGGCGGAAATCATCTTCGGGTGGAGTTCAAGGTAGCGCTGGCGCAGGTTTGCGATCTCTGCCTCGCGGTCTTTGATGTCCTTTTTCAAACCGGCGATCTCGTCCAGCCTGGCCACCTCGGGAATCTCGATCAGGTCGGTCCCCTTCCTGATTTTGCTATCGCGGACGGCTTTCATGGCAGACTCGAGTTTGATCCGGGTGTTCTCGGCTTCGGTTACCGCCGTGTTTAGCTGCGTGAGCTTCGCGTTCACCGTGTCCTGCTTTACCTCGAGCGAAACGGCGTCGTGTTTTTCCCGATAATCCTGCAGGGCCATTTCGGCCTTCTGCAGTTTCTCTTTGAGTTCAGCTGCCTGTTTGCCGAGGTAATCCTTGGCTCCCCCCGCGAGAGCGGATCTCTGCTGCGCCCCCGCGGAAACGTATTCTTGCACGAGAGAATCCGCCAGGAGGACGGCGCGAGCAGGATTGATGTCGTCCACCACGATATCCACGAGCCGCGTTCCGCGCCGCAGTTTCACGGTGATGGCGCCACCGAGAATCTTGACCATCTGGGCCTCGGTGAGCCGGGCGCCATCCTTGCCGACAAAGTCCGGATCGTCGAACAGGTTATTGGCGCGGGCAACGCTCAGGAGAACGGAACTGCTGGTCAGTGCCTGCTCGACCGTCCGCAGTGCCTCGGTGGTCTTGTACTCCTCGGGATTGAATTCCTGAATATTGACCAGTTTCGTATTGGCCTGCTCGACCTGCACGACGCACTGCACGGTGTAGGTCCTCGGTGTGACGGCGATGTAGGTGATGGCCGCGGCGCCGCTGAGGATCGTCGCGGCGGCCAGCCATTTCCAGCGGTCGAGCAGCAGATACCAGTAGGCGGCCAGGTCCGGGACGAGGCCGCCGTCGGGAGACTGGAGAAAGAAGGTTTTTTTTTCGTTCATGGTCAAAAGGTGCATTTACCAATGGCGAGGGCGTCTCCTGGGATAATCGACAGGAGGAAAATGCCTGTCGCCACTTCGGTTGAGAATCATCGTCTGAACCTGTACGTGGGAAGCAGTTTGATGGAGGCAGGTTGGTCTTTTGTCAATTCTCCGGCGGAACTCTGGCTCACGCGAGAGCGGCCAGGTCGGCATCGACCATGATCTGCACGAGTTCCTTGAAGCGGGTTTTGGGCTCCCAGCCGAGTTTTGCGATGGCCTTGGCCGGGTCG
>JAYTML010000481.1:0-1527 GCA_043728655.1 Chthoniobacter sp.
GACATCTGCACGCAGCTCCTCCCCGATCTGCTCATGCGCTTCCCCGCCGCCCTCGTCCTGACCAGCCTCGACGACCCGCGCGACACCGCCGCGCTCGTCACGCAGGCGCAGGCGCACGGCGAGCCCGAGCGCAGCCTGCTCTACTCCGCACTCGCCTCCCGCAAGCACCACGCCGCCTCCCTGCTCGACGGAGTCGCCGCGAAAAAAATCCCTCGCTCCGCGCTCACCCAGCTCGTCATCGAAAAGATCCGCGCCCACGGCGACGATGCCCTGACCAAAAAACTCGACGCGCTTTCCCCGCCGAAAAAATAGCGGACGCTCACGGTTTGCGCTGACGCCACCGGCCTGCCACGCTCAGCCCCACATGAAAACCCCGTCGCTCCTCCTCCCTGCCGCGCTCGCTTTCACCCTCCTCGCCCGCCCGGCGCTCGCGGACGTGGGGGTAGCCGCAAAGCCTCTGCCGGGCGCAGAGACGATCATCGACGGCACGCGTGCGACGCTCGACGAGAAGTGGATTTACTGGGAAGGGCCGGGCTTCAAGTCGGCGATGCCCATCAAGTGGCAGATCGTGGAAGACCCGGTGGACAAGGGCACGGCGGTGATGACCGACGACCGCGCGGCCGACGGCGGGAAGTATGGCACCGCCGACATCGTGACAAAAAAGGCGTATCGGGATTTCCGGCTGCACATCGAGTTCCTCATCATGAAGCCGGGCGGAAACAGCGGCGTGTATTTGCAGAACCGCTTCGAGATCCAGGTGTTCGACGGCGACAAGACCAAGCACGGCATGGGCGCGGTCATCAATGAAACCGAATCGCCCTACCACGCCTACGCGGGCGTGGGGAAATGGAACGCCTACGACATCACCTTCCGCGCCGCGCGGTTCAAGGACGGGAAGCTGGTGGAGAAGCCGCTCGTCTCCATGTTTTTCAACGGGCAGAAAGTCCACACGAACGTCGCGATCAACCAGGTCTGGGGCGGCCCGAAGTCCGGCCTCGACGGCGGCAACGATGGCGGCAAAGGCCTCACCGACGTGCCCGGCGGCCTGAAACTGCAATGCGAGGGCCACGACGTGCGCTACCGCAACGCCTGGATCAAGGAACTCGACCTCGAAAAGCCGGACACAGATTTCAAGGAGTAAGGCAAGCCGCGCCCCGGCGGGTTCACGCTGTCACCGCCCTCACATGCTGCGCGAAAGATCCTTCACGATCTGGATATAATCCTTGAGCGGTTTTGAGGGGTTGTCGGCGCGCCAGGCGATGGTCGATTCACGGCGGAGCGGCGGGGTGAGCGGAAGAAAGACCACGCCGTCGTGCGGCAGCCCGGTGATTTGCTCGGGCATGAACGCCACGCCAAGCCCGTCGGCGACAAACCGGATCGCGGTCGGCTCCACGTCCGCTTCCTGCAGGATCTTGCCCGCAAACCCGGCCTTTTGGCACGTCGCGAGCAGCCATTCGCGTGCGCCGGGGTGGGTCTTCTCAGACATGCCGATGAAAAACTGCGGCGCGAGGTCCGCCAGCTTGAGCT
>JAYTML010000482.1:0-10098 GCA_043728655.1 Chthoniobacter sp.
GACATGACTCCGTGTAGGGGATGCCCGCGCCGGTCGTCAACTCCGGGAATGCGGGAAAATGCAAGATTCATGGGCGGACGCGGGAAAGCTCGAAGGTGCCGTGGTCGTAGCTGGAATCGTAGCGCGTGGTAAAGCGGTCCCCGGCCATGCGGGCCGTGTAGCGGTAGGTGCCGCCGAAGATTGCAGGCAGCTCGTGCGTGCCGCGGAATTCGGTGCGCGATCCTTTCACCGGCTGGAACTCCATCGTGTAGTCGCTCGTGAAAACCAGCCAGTTCGCGCGAAAGGCGGCGCGCAACCCGGTGCCGCCGGCGCCCGATGCCGGGACGGTCGGCGCCAGCACACAGCGCAGCCGGCCGCCCTCCGGCGCGCCGGCGCGCGTCCGGTGCGTGGCGCTCGTCCAGCGTCCGTCCCAGCGCGTGCGGCCCTGGGCGGTCGCGGGATTCCCGGCCGCGCTCCACTCAGCATTGAAGGACGAGCACGCGCTCAGTGCACCGAGTGCCGCGGCGAGCAGCCACCGGGCACAGTGGGCAGGGAGTCGCGCGCTCATTTTCTGGGGAGGGTTTTCAAAAACGACCGCATGGCCGCCGTGCTGCCGCGGAAGGCGACCATTGTGCAGTGCTCGCCGCGCTGCCGCACCGCCGCCACCCATTTGTCCTGCTCCACGAGCTCCCAGTCGCCGTCCGGCGGGAGCTCCACCCCGAAATCCCCCGCGTGGAACTCAAAGATCACCGAGTCGTGCTTCTCGACGACGAATTGCGCGACCGGCTTTCCGTCCTGCTTGAAAACGCGCGAGCCAACGACCGGCAGCGCGGCGAATTCCGGCGGAACGTCGTAGCCCTCGTAGCCGCGCAGCAGGAACCAGTCGCCGAGCTGTGTCGTGCTGGTCGTCACGGCCTCGAATTCGGTGCCGTTCATTTTCGCCGTGAGGTCGAGCATCTGCTCCACGGCTTCGCGCCCGGTGAAGCGCGTCATGCTTTCCATGACGAAAAAGACGACGGCTCCCGCGAAGAGCAGCAGCCCGGCGACGGCGGAGAGCACGGCGGGGCTGAAAATGTTGGCGCGCCATCCGCGCCGGGGACCGCCCGATGCGGCGCTGAGCGCGCCGAGTTTGTCGCGGAGATCCTCCGGCGGGATGATGTAGTGGATGGCCTCCACGATCTGCGCGTCGAATTTCGCCTGCTCGCTCAGCCTTTTCCCCAGCGCCGCGTCGCTGTCGGCCACGCGCAGGGCCTTCTGCATGCGCCCGTCCGGCTCGCGCCCGGGGCGGTGGCAGAGGAGGAGCGTCGCGGCTTCGGTGGTGTTCATCCCTTGGTGGAGCTGTGGATTTGCGTGCCGAGGAGGGTTTGCGCGAGGAGCTGGCGCGCGGCGTCGAGTGTGTCTGCGAGCGTCTCGGTGTCCATCTTCAGCAGTTCGGCGATCTCCGCGATGGTGAAAAAATCGAGGTAGAAAAGCGCGAGCGCGCTCCGCTCCGGCTCTGGCAGCGTGTGAAAGCGCTGGGCGAGGAGAAAGGCCTCGATCTTGAGCACTGCGGGCTGCGCTTCCTGCGCGGAGTCCGTGCGCACCAGACGCGGCGCGGAGGCCGGCGCGGACTGATGGTTCTTCAGGCAGCGCTCGCGGAGGCGCTGGACGAGCCACGCCTGCCGGCCGGTCTCATTGCGGACCTGCTCCACCTGCGCGGACACGTCGTCGAGCGTTTCGGCGAGGACCTGCTCCGCCGCCCGGATGCTGCCGGTCAGCAGCAGGGCAAAGCGGTAGAACTCCGCGAGCGTGGCATTGGGAACTGGGGAGGTGTGCAACACGGGTGAAGATAAAGGCGCGATGCGGGGAAGCTCAAAGCCCAAATTTTCAAAGCTCAAATGCCGGGACCGTGCGCGATGGCACGGCGCGAACGCGCGCCGGTTTGAGCTTTTCGCTTTGAACCCTCCGGGTTCACTGCATTTCCGCCGGCACGCGCGCGACGATCTGCTTGATCTTCTCCGCCTCGTGGCGGCTGCACACGAGCAGCGCGTCGGCGGTCTGCACCACGATGAGATCGCTCACGCCGAGCAGCGCGATCGTGCGCGGCTGGTCGGAGAAGACGATGTTGTTCGCGGCGTCGATCGTCTGCACGGCGCAGTTCGCCTGGTTGCCGGCGGCGTCCTGCGCGAGGTACTTTGCCACCGCCGTCCAGCTCCCCACATCGTCCCAGTCAAAGGCGGCCTCCACGACGAGCACGCGCTCGGTTTTTTCCATGACCGCGTAGTCGATGGAGATCTTCGGCAGCGCCGGAAAAGCCGTGGCCAGCAGTCGCGCGAAGTCTTCCCCCGCATGCACCCGCCCCACGAATTCGCCGAGCACCGGCACGTGCCGGTTGAAGGCCGCGAGGATCGCCGGGATCGACCAGATGAACATGCCCGCATTCCAGCGGAAGTTCCCCTGCTTCAGGAACTGCTCCGCGAGTTCCGCGTCCGGCTTTTCGCGAAAACGGGTGACCTCGAAAACGCCCGGCCCGTCCGTCGGCGCACCCGGCAGCGCGCATGGCGCGCCCTGCTCGATGTAGCCGAAGCCGGGGCACGCCCACGTCGGCTGGATGCCGATGGTGACCAGTTCGCCGGTCTCCTCCGCCGCCGCCGCCGCCGTGCGCAGTGTGCGCTGGAAGCCGGCGGCGTCGTTGATGAGATGATCCGCGGGCAGCACGACCATCGTGGCCTTTGGCGCGCGCCGCGCGATCCAGCCCACGCCGAGCGCGATCGCCGCCGCCGTGTCGCGCTTGGCCGGCTCGGCGACGATGTTTTCATGCGGCAGCGAAGGGCAGAGCGCCCGCACGCCGGCCTCCTGGTCGGCATTGGTGAGGATGAGGATCTGCTCCGGCGGCACGAGGCCGTCGAGCCGGCGGAGCGTGGCTTCGAGCAGCGTTTCCTTCGAGAAAAGGGAGAGCAGTTGCTTCGGACGGGCGCGTCGGCTGAGCGGCCAGAAGCGCTCGCCGCTGCCGCCGGCGAGGATGAGGACGTAGAGGGGATGGGGCGTTGCCATGCGCGATGGATTACGGGATCAGCGGCGGAGTGACAAGGGGACAGGTGGCAGGGTCAGCGCGGAACCCTGCGCGTGGCCGCGTCCACATGACACCTGTCACCCCTCCAGCCGCGGCGTCTCCTTTCGCCTCCGGCGGAAAAGGCCGCGCGCGTCCGCGATCGACATGCCCTCGATGAAATACGCCGACGCCGAGCGGCCCATCGCGTAGGTGCCGGCCGCTGCGATGGCGCCCGAGACGGCGTTTCCCCAGACGGGCACAAACTTCGCCACAGCCCGCGCGCCTTCGCGCAGCACGAGCGCGGCTCCGATGTTCGCGCCGAGCGCGGCGATGAATTCGCCCGCGAGCTTCACGCTCATCTCGCGCCCGCTGATGTGCATGATACTCGCCACCATCGTGCCCTGCAGCGATGCGAGGATCGGGAAATCCGCAAGCGGGATGGGCTGCGCGCCGATGGCCGCGCTGATCGCTGTCACGGACTTGATCACCACTTGCGCGATCTGTTTTTGCAGCGCGCGGTTGCCCGAGAGCCGCGCCATCTCGAGCTGCGCCTCACCCGGCAGCTCGATGGCGATGGCTTCCGCCAGCCGCCCGCCTTCGCCGCCGGCGGTCAGCGCGAGCGTGCCGGCCATCCGGTCGCTCAGCTCCGCCCGCGCATGCAGGCTGGCGTGGAGGTCCTGCCGTGCGCGCTCCGTCTCGCCCGCCGCACCGCGCAGCAGCACGCCGAGCAGCCGCGCCCGCCCGCCGCCGCGCTCCTCGGCGCATGCGAGGATCTCCGCAGCGTGATCGAGATCGGCGGCAAGCCCGGCGTCGTCCGACTGCGCCGGCCGCACAAAGACGAAGAGGTCCGGCGCCTCCGCCGCGAGCGCCGCGCGCAGCATGTTCAACGAGGCGGGCTGCCGCGCGTCGAGCAGTTGCAAAGTGCCGCGTCCCTTTTGTCCATAAGTCTGCCATGTCCCATCGCTCAGGTTTTCCCCGCCCGCCTGCGCCACCTCCGAGCCGAAGAGCGCGTTCAGCAGCTCCACCTTGCCCGCGCCGCCCGCGCCGAGCAGCACGAGCCGCGGCGCGCGCTGGAGGAGGAAGAGCGTTTTGATCGGCGTGATCTCCCGAAGGATCGGCCCCTGGAGAGACTCCGGCAGGTGGCGCACGAGCTTTTCGAGCTTTTCGTACAGGGAGAGAAAGTTGGCTGGCTTCATGGCGGGAGTGTGGGAGTCGCGAACGTAATCCTAATCCTAATCGCATTCCCCGCCCGATTTCGCCTGCGCCCGGCCATTTTTCTAAAAGCGCGCCGCCTTTCCCGCCGTCCCGTTGACTTGCCCGGACCCGCTCCCTATCTTCGCGCCTCCTCAAAAAAAGCGCCTTCGTGAAACACGTCCTTTTCGTTTGCACCGGAAACATCTGCCGCAGCCCGATGGCTGAAGGCATCTTCCGCGATGCAGTGAAAAACCAGCCCGGCATCGAGGTCAGCTCCGCCGGCGTGGCCGCCGGCTACGGGCAGCCGCCGAGCACCCACGGTGTCCAGGCGCTGCGGCCTTGGGACATCGACATCACGGGCATACGCAGCCAGCCGCTGACCGAGGAACTGGTCGATGAGGCCACGCACATTTTCGTCATGACCCGCGGGCACCTCGACACGCTCTGCATGTATTTCCCCGAGGCGGCGGAAAAAACCTATCTCGTCCGTGACTTCGACCCCGATGGCGGACCGCGCGGCAATCCCGATGTGTCCGACCCCATCGGCATGGGGATCGACGCTTATTTCGAGTGCCGCGACACGATCAAACGCAGCCTTCCCGGCATCCTTCGCTTCATCCAACCCGATTCCCAAATGAGCACGACGCAAACCACCATCGCACCCGCCGCCGCCTCCTCCACCCGCACCCTCCGCGTCGCGCTCGGCGCGGACCACGGCGGCATCGAGCTGAAGCAGGCCGTCCACGCGCACCTCACGAGAAAAGGCTACGTCGTCACCGACTTCGGCGCCTTCTCCCATGACTCGGTGGACTACCCGGATTTCGCGGAAACCGTCGCGCATCATCTGATTGCGGGCGAGTCCGACTTCGGCATCCTCTTTTGCAAAAGCGGCATCGGCATGAGCATCGCCGCGAACCGCTTTCCGCAGATCCGCGCCGCGCTGCTCGACAACGCCGCCGACGCCGCCGTCACCCGCCAGCACAATAACTCGAACGTCCTCTGCCTCGCCGCCAACCGTGTCGAGACCAGCGCCGCCGCGAACATCGTCGAGACCTTTCTCACCACCAGCTTCGAGGGCGGACGCCACGAGCGCCGCGTGGAAAAGCTCGACCACCTCGGCACGTCAAACGCCGCGCATCCCTCGCTGGAGGAAAGCGATCCCGAAATCTTCCGCGCGATCGAAGCCGAGAAGCTGCGCCAGTTTGAAAACATCGAGCTCATCGCGAGCGAAAACTTTACCAGCCGCGCCGTCATGGAGGCCCAGGGCTCGTGCCTGACCAATAAGTACGCCGAGGGCTATCCGGGCCGCCGCTGGTACGGCGGCTGTGAGCATGTGGATGTCGTCGAGCAGCTCGCCATCGACCGCGCGAAGCAGCTCTTCGGCGGCGACCATGTGAACGTCCAGCCGCACTCCGGCTCGCAGGCGAACACCGCCGTCTATTTCTCCGTCCTCACGCCCGGCGACAAAATCCTGACGATGGATCTCGCCCACGGCGGCCATCTCACGCACGGCCACAAGGCGAATTTCTCCGGGCGCTTCTACGCCGTCACCCACTACGGAGTGAGCCAGGCCGACGAGCGCATCGACTACGACGCCCTCGCCAAACAGGCGCTCGAAGTGCAGCCGAAGATGATCACCGCCGGCGCGAGCGCGTATCCGCGCATCATTGATTTCCAGCGCATGCGCGAGATCGCCGACAGCGTGGGCGCGTATCTTTTCGTCGATATGGCGCACATCGCCGGGCTCGTCGCCACGGGCCTGCATCCGAACCCCGTGCCGCTCGCCGATTTCGTGACCACGACCACGCACAAGAGCCTGCGAGGCCCGCGCGGCGGCATCATCATTTGCAAAGAGAAGTACGCGAAAGGCATCGACGGCCAGGTCTTCCCCGGCATCCAGGGCGGCCCGCTCGAGCACGTCATCGCGGCGAAGGCGGTGTGCTTCCACGAGGCGCTCCAGCCGGACTTCAAAGGATACGCGCAGCAGGTGGTGAGCAATGCCAAGGCGCTCGCCGCGGCGCTCGCCAAGCACGGCTACCGCATCGTCAGCGGTGGCACGGACAACCACCTCATGCTCGTCGATCTGCGCCCCGTCGGGCTGAACGGCAAGATCGCCAGCGACACGCTCGACCACGCCGGCATCACGGTGAACAAGAACGGCATCCCCTTTGACACCGAGAAGATCAGCCTCGGCGGCGGGATCCGCGTCGGCACGCCCGCCGTCACCACGCGCGGCATGAAGGAGGAGGAGATGATGGAAATCGCCGACCTCATGCACCGCGTGCTTTCGCAAATCGAGAACTCCGCCGAGCACGCGAAAGTCCGCGCCGAAGTCCGCGCCCTCACCTCGCGCTATCTGCTACCAGGCTAGGCCCGGCGCCTCCCGCAGCCTCGCAAAGGACTTGCGTCAGGGTTCAAACAGCCCCTCCTCAGGTTCAACGCCGAGCCCGGGCCCGGTGGGCGGCGTGAGGACGCCGCGCGCGAATTCCCAGCCGCGAAACGGGTCGTCGCCGATGAGCCACGCGCCGTCGAGATCGGCGTAGTCCGTCCGCTGCGCGATGGCCGCGCCCGCTGCGATCAGCGCGCTGCTTTCCAGCATGCAGCCGACCATCAGGCGCCGCTTCAGCGCCTTTCCATGGAGCAGCATCCGCCGCGCGGGCGTGAGGCCGCCGCATTTGACGAGCTTGATGTTGAAACCGTCGAAGATCGGCGCCACGCGCGCCACGTCCCCCTCGACGACGCAGCTCTCGTCCGCCATGAGCGGCAGCGTGGAGCGCGCGCGGGCGAGGTCGCCGTCGCGCACCGGCGGATACGGCTGCTCGATGAATGCGACATGGAGCTTCGCGAGCTGCTCCGACAGCGCCCGCAGGTCCGTCGCGCCCCACGCGCAGTTCGCGTCCACTGCCACGAGCGCCGTCGAGCGCGCGCGCAGATACTCGAGCGTAGTGAGGCTCGCAGTTTCGTCGGACTTGACCTTGATCCGCGGAAAGGTGCGCACCTCCTCGACTTTCATCGCCAGCTCCTCGGAGGTCGAAAGCCCGATTGTGCAGAATGTCGTGACGGGCTTTGGCTTGCGGCTCCACATCAGCTCGGCGACGGACATGCCGCGGCGTTTCGCCAGCCAGTCCCACATCGCCAGGTCGAGCGCGCACTGCGCCGCCCGCGAGGGCGTGACGATCTCCCAGAGCTTTCCCCATGCGGACTCCAGGCCCGCGACGGTTTGCAAGTCGAGCGCCTCCATGAATCCGCGCGCGGCTTCGAGCTTCGCCATCACGCCCTCCCACGTCTCGTCGTAGAAGACATTGGGCGACGCCTCGCCGTAGCCGGCGATGCCTTTGTGTTCGAGACGGACGAAAACATTGCGCACCTCGGTGCGCCGCCCGCGGCTGATGCGGAACGCATGGCGCGGGTGGAGTTCACGGCTGACGCATGTGAGCTGCATTGGCGGAAGGGAGAGCACGGGAAAAATCGCGGATCGGGGGATTCGATCTTTCCGGCGAGGGGATTTCTGAAATCCTTACCGGGAGCGCCTCATGTCTGACAGCCAAAATTTTATCCGATCCATCGGAACGTCGGTCGAGGGATGCGAAATCCCCGTCCACGCAAACTTCGACCTTGCCGGTGGGCGGCTGCCCGCCGGCATCACGCTGCTCATTGGCGGCACGCATGGCGATGAGCCGGCGACGGTGCTCTTGCTGGAGAGCTTTCTGAAAAGCGCCGCGTGGCGCGGTCTCGACGCGTGTCCGACGATCGTGCTGCCGATCGCAAATCCCGACGGGTGCAGGCTCGGCACCCGCTACAACGCACGAGGCGTCGATCTGAACCGCAACTGCGACTTTAACTGGCAGGCCGGCAGCGAGGAGCCCTCCGGGCCGGGTCCATGGTCCGAGCCGGAGTCGCGCGCCCTTCGCGATTTCATCCTCGCGTGGCGCCCGGCGAAAATCGTGAGCCTCCACTGGGCGCTCGCCGAGATCGACGCCGACGGCCCGCAATCCATCGCGCTCGCGCAGGCGATGTGGGCCGCGCTGGGTGAAACTGCGCGCCGCCCGTACCGGCTGCGCGTCAGCGAACTCGGCCGCGGCAAGCGCCGCCTCCAGCGGACCTACGCCATCTGCCCAGGATCGCTCGGGCAGTGGTGCGGCTACGGACTCCCCGCCTCGCACGGCTTCGCCCCGGCGATGATCACGCTCGAGCTGCCGTATGATCCCCACGCCGCCAGCCGCCCGGAGCATCTCCCGGAGGAGCATCTCAGCGAGCTGCGCACCCTCTGGCAGCACGACTCCGCAGGCTATCTGCTTGCCGTCGAGCCCGGCGTCCACGCCATGCTCACGACCGCGTGCCAGTTTCAAAACCCAACGTGAACTCCCATGGTCGAAATCCAAATCCAATATCTCGGTGACCTGCGCTGCGAGGCCGCGCACGGCCCGTCGGAAAAAACCCTGCTGACCGACGCGCCTGTCGATAACTGCGGCCGGGGCGAATCCTTCTCCCCGACGGATCTCGTCGCCACGGCGCTCGGGACGTGCATCGTCACGACGATGGGCATCTTTGCGCAACGCCACGGCATCGACCTGAGTGGAGCGAAGGTGACGGTGCAAAAGGAAATGACGTCCGTCCCCACGCGCCGGATCGCCCGGCTGGCGAGCGAACTCATTCTCCCGCTGCCGCCCACCCACCCGCACCGCGAGGCGCTCGAGCGGGCCGCGCTCACATGTCCCGTCCATCAAAGCCTGCACCCGGACGTCGAGAAGCCGGTGAGCTTTGTCTGGAGCGGGGCGTGAATCCTCTTTTCGCCCGGCCCTGCTTGCCGAAAGGAAACCCGGCGCTATAACGCAGCGCATGCCCAACCTCCGCGAGCCCAACGGACTCAAGAAAGGCCGCCGTCTCGACGACCTCGAACACAAGTCCGTCGAGGAGGCCGACTACAAGCCCAGGCTCAAGGAACTCCAACTCAAGCTGCTCCAGCTTACCCGCCAGCTCAGCGAGGCGCGGCGCTCGCTGATCATTGTCTTCGAGGGGCCGGACGCCGCGGGCAAAGGCGGCGCGATCAAGCGGATCGTCGAGCGGCTCGATCCGCGGCTGCTCCGCGTGCACTCCATCGTGAAGCCGACGGCGGAAGAGTATCAGCGGCACTACCTCTGGCGGTTTTGGAACAAGCTGCCGCCCTACGGCCAGAGCATCATTTTCGACCGCTCGTGGTACGGCCGCGTGCTCGTCGAGCGGGTGGAGGGTTTTGCCAGCGACAAGGAGTGGAAGCGGGCCTTTGACGAGATCAGCGACTTCGAGCGGCTCCTGGCCGACGATGGAGCGATCTTCGTGAAGTTCTACCTTCACATTTCAAAGGACGAGCAGCTCCTCCGCTTCAAGCGCCGCGAGGCCGATCCCTACAAGCATTGGAAGATCAACGACGAGGACTGGCGCAACCGCCGGAAATGGGACGACCACAACGCCGCCGCCGAGGAAATGTTTGAGCGCACCAGCACCGAGGACGCCCCGTGGACGGTGATCGCCGCCAATTACAAATGGTATGCGCGCATGAAGGTCGTGAAGACCGTGGTCGAAACGCTCGAACGCGCCGGGTTGAAAGGCGCCACCTGATGCCACCGGGAAGCCGACATATCGCGGGGGCGCTCGTCGCCATGGCCCTGCTCGCCGCGCCGGGGTGCGACCGCCTTTTCGACAAGAGCTCAAAGGACGAAGTCACGGGAGCGCAGAAAAAAGCCGCCTCCGGGGATTTCCGCGGCGCGGCGCTGCTCTATGAGGCATCGCTCGACGGCACGGCAAAAACCGCCGAGAGCCACTACAAGCTCGCGCTGCTCTACGCTGACAAGCTCAAGAGCCCGCTCGACGCGATCCACCATCTCGACCGCTACCTCGCACTCGCTCCCAACGGC
>JAYTML010000483.1:0-2627 GCA_043728655.1 Chthoniobacter sp.
CCTGCTGCCCTTTGGCGTCGGCTCGGTGAAGCCGCGGCATTTCCGCGACATGGCGCGCGTGGTCTGGGAGAACCGCGACAATCTCCCCTACGCGTGGGAGGTGCTGAGCAAGGGGGTGTGCGACGGCTGCGCGCTCGGCGTAGCCGGGCTCCACGACTGGACCGTCAAAGGCCCGCACCTCTGCATGACGCGGCTGAATCTGCTCCGCCTCAATACGATGCCCGCGCTCAATCCCACGCTGCTCGCCGATCTCGGGCGCGTGCGCCTTTTGAGCAATGCGCAGCTCCGCGAACTGGGGCGGCTCGCGCATCCGATGCTGCGGGAGCGCGGCGCGCGCGGCTTCCGGCGGATCGGGTGGGATGATGCTCTGGAGAGGATTGCGGGGCGGCTGCGGCGCAGCGATCCGCGGCGGTTTGCGTTTTTCGTCACGTCGCGCGGGGTGACGAACGAGGTCTATTACATGGCGCAAAAGGTGGCGCGCTTCCTCGGAACGAACCACATCGACAACGCCGCGCGGCTCTGCCACTCGCCGAGCGGCGCGGCGATGAAGGCGACGCTCGGCGTGGCCGCGAGCACCTGCTCCTTCAAGGATTGGTACGGCACCGATCTTGTGATCTTTTTCGGCTCGAATCCGGCGAACGATCAGCCCGTGGCGATGAAGTATCTCCACGAGGCAAAGAAGCTCGGGACAAAGGTGGTGCTCGTAAATCCGCTGCTGGAGCCGGGGATGAAAAAATACTGGGTGCCGTCGAATGCGGACAGCGCGCTCTTCGGCACGGAGATCGCGGACTGGTGGTTCCCCGTGGCGCAGGGCGGGGACATCGCCCTGCTGTGCGGCGTGCTGCGCGTGCTGGCGGTGAATGGCTGGATCGACGAGCGCTTTCTCGCCGCGCACACCGCCGGCTGGCACGAGCTGAAGGCCGCCGTTTTCGCGCAGCAGCCGGACGAACTCGCCGCACGCGCGGGCCTGCCGTGGAGTGCGATCGAGGAGTTCGCCGGGCTGATCCGCGACGCGAAAAACGCGGTGCTCGTGTGGAGCATGGGGATCACGCAGCACCCGTTCGGCGGCGACGCGGTGCAGATGATCCTGAATCTCGCGCTCACGCAGGGCTGGCTCGGCCGGGACAAATGCGGGGTGATGCCGATCCGCGGGCATTCCAGCGTGCAGGGCGGCGCTGAGATGGGCGCTTACGCCACGGCGCTGCCGGGCGGCACCGCCATCACGCCGGAAAGCTGCGCCGCGCTCGCGGAGCACTACGGCTTTCCCATCCCGGACTGGCCGGGCCTGACCGCGCCCGAGATGGTGGAGGCGTGCGCGCGCGGCGAGCTGGACGCGCTCTACTGCGTGGGCGGGAATTTTCTCCGCACGCTGCCGGAGCCGGACTATGTGGCGCAGGCGCTGGAGCGTGTGCCGCTGCGCGTGCATCAGGATATCATCCTCACCGACCAGATGTTTCTCGACGCGGGCGAGGAGGTCATCCTGCTGCCCGCGAAGACGCGCTACGAGCAGGACGACGGCGGCACGGAGACGAGCACGGAGCGGCGCGTCATGTTCACGCCCGAGCTGCCGCGGCCGCTCGGCGAGGCGCGGGCGGAGTGGAAAATCCTGCGCGAACTCGCCGCGCGCACGCACCCCGCGCGCGCGCATCTGCTGGGCTGCGAGACCGGCTGGGCGATGCGCGAGGAGATCGCGCGCGTGGTCCCGTTCTACGACGGCGTGCAGCATTTGCGAAAGACGGGCGACGCCTTTCAATACGGCGGCCCGCACCTCTGCGTGGGCGGCGTCTGCCCGACGCCGGACGGACGCGCGCACCTCCGCGCGGTGCCGCTCCCCGCCGCGCGCGAGCCCGGCATGTTTCACGTCAGCACGCGGCGCGGGAAGCAGTTCAACACGCTCATCTACGCCGAGACCGACCCGCTCACCGGCGCGGATCGCGATGCCGTCTTCATCAGCGCCGAAGACGCCTCCCGCCTCCACCTCAAACACGGCGACCGCCTGACACTCGTGAGCGAAATCGGCCGCTACGAAGGCCGCGCCTTTCTCGCCCCCATCGCCCCCGGCAACCTGCAAATCCACTGGCCCGAAGGGAACGTCCTCATCCGCCGCGGCGTCGTGGACGCCGCCGGCGGCGTGCCGGATTACAACGCAGAGATCAGGATTGAAAAGCTGGTGTGACGCGTCGCGTTTACGAAAGCACTTCATGAGTCGCCTGCTTGTCATCCGGCTTTCGCTTGCCGCGGCTGCTATCGCCATGCTCGCGTTCGGCGGATTCATTGGGCTCGGCTGGCTGGTTTCCAGTCCGACCGTGCCTCTTCACATAGTCATCGGTGAAGAGAGAGCCTTCGACCTATTCGTTCGGTATGAGCAGATGTCAGCGCGGCTATTGCCGCGTGACTCGGATCAAGATGGCGTTTCTGATGGCCTCGAATTGTTCTTGAGGACTGACCAGAGCAACCCACAAAGCCACCCACCACTCTTCGTGATTATGGACTTCAGCCCTGATGCTGCCGGCGTCGTTGGCGACCGAAAGCGCTGGCATCCGTGGTGCGGGATCGAAGGCATTGAGGTGCCCCTGGCTGCGGGATTTCGCGTGACGGTCATCGCGGACGAACCCGTGCTGCTCGCA